>JACTVF010000444.1 GCA_019695435.1 Methanoregulaceae archaeon
GTGCCGGCCCGGGCAGAGCCAAAAGAACCGGACCCGGTGGTCGCGGAACTGTCCCAGCTTAATCCCGACACGATGACGCCAATACAGGCGCTGGCAAAACTTGCCGAACTTAAAAGTCTCGCAAAAAAATCCAGCGGGATCGATTCGGAGGAGGCGGAACGGTGACCCGGGAAGGAACAGGTATGCGGACGATCCGGGTCCTTGACCCGGCAACGGTCAACCAGATCGCGGCGGGCGAGGTCGTTGAGCGCCCGGCCTCGGTCGTCAAGGAACTCGTGGAGAATGCGATCGATGCCGGGGCCCGCACCATCCGGATCGATGTCACGTCCGTGCAGGGCGGGATCGCATCCATACGGGTCACCGATGATGGGTGCGGGATGTCGGCGGCCGATGCAGAGCTGGCTTTTGCCCCCCACGCGACAAGCAAGATCACCTCAATTGATGACCTGTTTAAGATCCACACGCTGGGCTTCCGGGGCGAGGCGCTGGCAAGCATCGCTGCGGTCGCAAAAGTGACGCTCGTAACAAAACCCCGGGCCAGTACCATCGTCGCCGGCTCCCGGCTCGTTGTGATCGGAGGCACACAGAAAGAGAAAGGAGAGACCGGAGCTCCCGAGGGTACAAGTGTCCTCGTCGAGGAACTATTCTTCAACACGCCGGCCCGGAAAAAATTCCAGAAAAACCTCAACACAGAGCTTGCCCGCATCCTCGGAATTCTCGAAGGGATCTTCCTTGCTTATCCGCAGGTTTCGTTCCGGTTCTACCACAACAACCGTGAGCAGCTCGTCACGGACCGTACTACGCAGCCACTCGATACGATTGCCCGGATCTTCGGAAACGAATGCGCCCGCGAGCTTGTCCCGGTCTCTTCTGACCTGCCGTTCATGCGCATATCGGGTTTTATCTCCCGCCCGGCTCTCTCACGCAAAAATCACGATCGGATCCTCATCGCCATCAACGAACGGTACATCTCATCTGCTGCAATTACGGCTGCAGTCAAAGAGGGGTACGGTACGCTCCTTCCACGGGACCGGTTCCCGTTCGCATTCCTCTCGCTTGCTATCGATACCCGACTCGTGGATGTCAATGTCCACCCGACAAAAAAGCAGGTCCGGCTCTCGAAGGAGAAAGAGATCGTGGAGGCAGTGCGCGAAGCAGTGCGTTCGGCGCTCAGTAAAAATGACTTGATCCCCGAGTTTGTCGCGCCCCGCCCGAAGAACCGGGAACTTGAGGGGGTAAGGATAGCAGCCACCCGGACCTCTTTGGGCGTTGCAGAAACGGTGGTGCCGTACGGTGCCGGGGCCCAAGGACTGCCGGCAGCTGCGATTCCCAGTACGGTCGCAACAGTTGCTCCTGCTCTCATCGAACCGACCCACACCGGCACCGTCTCGACCGATCACCGGCTCCGGCAGACCGAACTTGCGAGCGGGGTTCCCCCGGTCACCGCGGCCGTCCCTGCGATGGAGGTTATAGGGCAGGTCGGCGGGATCTACATCCTTGCCGCCGCTCCAGATGGCGAACTCATCATCATCGACCAGCACGCCGCGCATGAGCGGATCTTTTACGAGCAGGTGAGCCGGAGCATGGCGGCCCGGCACGCACAGGAACTGCTCGTCCCCGCGATTATCCACCGGCCACCAAAGGATGCAGCAATCCTCCGTGAGCTCACCTCCTTGCTCGCAGAGGAAGGTGTTGTCATCGAGGAGTTTGGGAGTGGTTCGTTCCTGGTCCGTGCTGTGCCGGCCGTGATGGGGAAGATCGAAGGGCCGGAGATGATCGATGATCTGGTGAGCGATCTCCTGAGCAACGATCCTGCCAGATCGGTGAGCGACCGTGAACGGATCACACGGGTCATCGCTTGCCGGAGCGCTATAAAAGCCGGTACGGTCTGTACGCTCGAGCAGTGCCAGCGTATCGTCAACCAGCTCCGGACCACAGAGAGCCCCTTCACTTGTCCTCACGGCCGGCCGACCATGGTCCGGTTCTCCCGGGCAAAACTGGACGAGATATTCAAGCGGACGTAAAACCCAAGGCAGGTATCCTTCAGCGTACCTGTTTTTTAGTTCTGTACCGACATTTTTTGAGAGCCCGTAATAAAGAAACTATACCCGGGACTTTTTCCTGCAGCAATCTCAATTTTTATCTTCTCTCCCGTTCGATCCGGTGCAGTGATACAATCTTCTCTCACTATGAAATCCTCCACGCAGACGCATCTTGATCTCTTCAGGCTGTCATGTCTCCGTAATCCAGTGACTGATGAGGCCATTACAGAATTCCAGATGCGGATTCTCACCTTCTACGAACGCCACGGCCGGCATGATATGCTCTGGCGTCACACTGACGACCCGTACCGGATCCTCGTCTCCGAGATCATGCTCCAGCAGACACAGGTGGAACGGGTCGCGGTAAAATATCTGGAGTTCATCGCCGCATTCCCGGATTTTGCCGCGCTCGCCCGGGCTCCGCAGTGCGATGTGATTGCGGTCTGGCAGGGTATGGGCTATAACCGCCGGGCCATCGCGTTGAAAAAATGTGCAGAAAAAATTGTGAATGATTACGGCGGGATGGTGCCCCGTGATCCGGAAGTGCTCGCAATATTTCCCGGCATCGGCCCGGCGACCGCGTCGTCCATTTGTGCGTTTGCGTTCAATCTGCCTGTCGTCTTTATCGAGACAAACATCCGCCGGGTCTTCATTCATTTCTTCTTCCCGGACGCGGAAACGGTGACCGACAAGGAGGTCCTGCCGCTCGTGG
>JACTVF010000445.1 GCA_019695435.1 Methanoregulaceae archaeon
CCTGGCGGCCCATCACCCGGATAGATCCGCGCGAATAGACCCGAGCCGGCCACTTCACATCGTCCAGCGTCAAGATAGGCGCCTGGGGGCAACGACAATTAGGACATGAACCAGCGTGATATTTTCCCAATGTGCTCTTCTCTCCTACCAGCGCCTCGGGCGATGGCGGATCATTGTAGAGCACAATCACGCCCTGCATCTTGCGATGGCTCTTGCGGACTCGAGAGTCCTGCGACGTCAACCATTCGTAGGCAGGAATATCGAGCTCCTCACTCCGCGCCTGGGTGAGCGCCGAGCTTGCCTTGATCGTCTCGGTCCTGGCAATCAGCCGGATGCGGCTCTTGGTCATGGCCGGGAACTGTTCGCGCATGAACTTGGCGATCGTCTCCGGCCGAGCCCCCGCCTGCTGCGCCTTGGCAATGTGCTCGCTCAGATGCTCCGAGATTTCGCGCGGAATGCGCGTGATGTACTGAGCATTGTCCTTGACCAGTTGCCGGAAGAGCTCGCCCACCGGCCCCTGCAATTCGCGCTGCAGAAGCTGGTGGAGCATCCTCGAGCGCGTCGACCGCGCCGCCGCTTCCCGCCAGGTCCGCGCATTGACCACGTTGACCCAGGAACACATACGCCCGGCGATGAAGGCCGCGGCGTCCGCGATGTCCCGGCGCTCACTGATCCTGGCCACCTCGGCCAGCCAGTCCTCGTATGACTGCTCCGGAGGCTTCGGATGGAAGGCGGGCAAGATCAACCTGCGAATGGCAGACTGGTAGGCCAGCTCGATCCTGCGAGGGAGATTGAAGCCGGCTGCTTTTGTCATCGCTTTTCCTCTTGCGCTTTTTCTCCCTTTGTGAGAATCTTGTCTGGTGACTGCCTCGCCTACCACCGTGACCATTTACCGGGAGCAACTGGTCGCCGCTGCCCCCGGAATGGCTCCGCATGAGGTAGAAGGCTATCTCAGAGGCGAACTCATCAAGGCCGGTGTCAAGGTCGGTATGGGAGTCCTGCTCCGCGAGGAGAACGAGACCACCGGCCTCATCACTTTCACCTAGCTGCCCGACGCCTATCTCAGCAAGCAAATAGGAGAAGCATGACGACCAAGCAACTTCCCGGAAACATCACGCTCTGCACATGCGGACTTCCGAACTGCCCCGGAAAAGGCCAACCCTGGACATCCCACCTTGACCATCTCCCAAAGCGCTGCCGCTGGTGCAAGAGCCCGAACTGGAATCGCAAACCGAAAGAGAAGAAGGAGAAGAGTTGATGCGCCGCACTCTGTTACTACCTGCTGAATTGCCCGAGCCTGGAGGCCTCTTCATCGAGCGCCAGGAGCTCACACCGGAAGGATGGGAGACTAAGGTATTCGCTCTCGCCTATGGCGTCATCACCAAAGAGCAGTGCGGCCTATTGCTTTCCGGCATCGATCGTCTGGACGGAAACAATCCGCCGCCATTCGCTTTCGTCAACCTGTCGATCATCTACCGCGAGCCTAAGTTCATCGAGAATCAGATACTCTCGATAAACAGCGAACTTGAGCTAGCGCGCTCTTGCACATGCGGCCATACATACGGAAAGCACGGCATAACTCCGCCTCATCGCTGCGGGCTTTGTGAGGAGTGCCCTAGCTTCGTCCAAGGTCTCAAGCCATCACCGGCTCCTACCAGCGAAGAGAAAGACGACGACATATACTGGTGAGAACATTAGTCCAGAACGAAGAGGCGCTCAAGATCCTGCGCGGCCTGCTGCATCGCATGAACGGATGCGTGCGTTACTTGCCTCACGGCGCCAGCCCTGAACTCATCCGCCAATGGTGCGATGAACTCAAGAAACTCGAAACCGAACTCGACAAGGAGAACCAGTGACCCCAGATCAGATCCGCGAACTTGCCGGCCAGACCGCCCAGGGCATCTCAGCCGATGCGCTATCCGGAAAGCCCTTCAACCCGATGATGGCCAGCCTCAAGCTGCAGACCGGAACGATGTACCTGCAGGCCGAGACCGCCGCGCACCTTGCCGAGCAGAACATTCAACTCACCCGCATCGCCGATGCGCTCGAATATCTCAAGAGGCCCGCATGATTACCGATCAGCAACTCAAAGTCCGCCTGGCCGAATGCGAATCCTGCCTCGAGCGCCTGAATGCGACAGCGCGCAATTTACCGGCCGCCGTCCTCAACCGCGCCCGGCTCGATGTCGAGATCATCCGCGAGCTCATCCAACTACGCGCCAGCAAGACGCAGACCAAAGGTATCCCGGAGAAGCTGGAGGATATTTGGTGATGCCACTCACTCAAGACGACCTGCCCGCTCACATCAAAGTCTTTCGAGAGATAGCTTGTCCGATCGGCGCTATCCCAAGCACGATGGAAGTGCTACCTGACCCATATCACATGACGCGCGTCTTATTCACATCTCCTGCCAAGATCATCGGTCTGTTCTGCCCCGCGTCCGACTTCCCAGGAGTGTTCTTTTTCTACGGTTACCAGTGCGAAGACTGTCGAAAGACTATTCTTGTGCCTGATTGCGAAGACCTCAGCAAAGCACTGCAGCACAATTGCAAGGGGTGAGCAATGCCTGAGCCTTCCGAATGGTTTGAACTCGAAAAGATCGTCAAGCCGTCGCTGACTGACATCATTGAGAACGCCCGGCGCGATCACTACAATGCGCTTGCGGATCTGGCCCAGGCTCACGGTTTCCGCCGCGACCAGGTGGGTGTTAGTCTGTCTGCGATCCAACCGCTTGACGGATCCGCTATCAGCGTT
>JACTVF010000446.1 GCA_019695435.1 Methanoregulaceae archaeon
ATGGAGGACTGCTTTTCAGACTAGCACTTTAACCACTGCTAAACAGTATGCTAAGAAGGTTAAGACAATGCCAGTTAGAATTGTTAATAATGATAAAGGTGGAGAAGAAGTAAGGAATCCTCGACATAGACCTAGACTAGGTGGATTCAAACGAATCGAAAAATATAATCAAGAGAAATTAACGGAGTTAGGTTATCAGGCTGGAGTAGCAGGAAAGTCTATAGATACTCCTGATTTTGTAACTAGCGAAAGAGAAAGAGCAGCATGGGAGCAAGGATGGAGAGCGGGAAGAAATGATAAGAAGGGTAGTAACCCCCTCCCTCTAATATCCGCCTCTGCTTTCCATGCTTTAGAGACAGATCCTACTCTTACTAGTATGGCGGAATATGGGGCGGCGGGGGAGGCGGTTAGTAAAGCTAAGGGGCTTTTTAAGAGGGGGAGGAAGAAAAGGAATGCTCTTAGGTCAACTGAGTTTAGACCTGTTGAAAAGAGAGTTTTTGATAGTTATCCTGCTGCTACCAAGTTCCTAGATACTATTAATAGATTAGATTATAATGTTGAAATAAACAAGTTGAAGAGTGGAAAGATTCAAGTAAGTTATCAAATAAAAGCTTATAGGAACAATCCTATGATAAGTCCTAGCATGGTAGGGAAATATCTTGGGGGGAGGATTGGGGGGAGGAAGAATCCTAGCATAACCATTAATGATGCTTATTCACTCTTAAAAAGTGTAGGTTGGATAGTTGTGCCTACAGAGGAAGGGATAGAAGTTAGCAATGGTAAGAGGTTACAGAGATTTATACCTTATACAGATAAGTTAGGCTCTTTAGTAGATAGAGATAGTGTTAAGAAACTTCAAGTGCTAGGACAGAATAAGATTAAGAATCCTTCTAACTCCGATCTACAAGAAGCTGAAGATGTTAGTAGAGAGTGGCATGGTAGAGATCCACAAGAGGTTGTAGAGATAGATGAAGAGGAAGTTTATGAAGATGTTGGGGCGATATTAGCAGACTTAGAAGAGTTAGGAGTACTGGCGGATGAGGATGGAAAGTTAGAGACTTGGGCTATTAGGTTTAAGAGGGATAGGCCGAAGTTGACTTGTGATTTGGCGAAGGAGAATTTGGAGATTGTTGGAGGAGATCAAGAGTTAGAGCTAGATGATGATGGGAAGGATGATAAGGCATTAGGTTACTGCTATCAGATTGTATATGAAACTGATAAACATCATCTTGAGGGAAGTAATGGGTATCCTGAGAGCTATGAGCACTTCTTTGGGGAAGAGTTTTATAAGGGGGAAGGGTTCGATCAGGATGACTATAAGACAAGTGATGACTTCTTTGAAGATGTTTTGAGAGAGGGAGTGGTGATGAAAGCTATCTCTAAAGGATATCTGCCGATGGTTGTTTATAATGTACCTAATTGCAAGATTAGGTTGATTGGAGGGAAGTATAAGATTAAAGATGTAGGGATTGAGGATTAGGTTATGGCTAAAGTTAAGGGTAGATTAGTTCACAATGTTAGAACAAAGTCAGAGGGTGAAGAGTGGATAAGGCGGCATGAATATGAGTATCATGGCAAACTCACCTTAAAGAAGAATAATTATACTGGTGGATATATGATAAATTATCATCCTGGGCTTAGCGCCTATGGTAGGATAACTAATCCCCCTAGAGATCAGTGGATAAAGGTTAAAGCAGTCAAATTCCTCCGAAATGGGGGAGTGGCGATGAAAGTATGAGGTTATTAGCTCTAGTTTTATTATGTTTAGTTCTGGGAGGACAGACTCAGTGGGTTGTATCAACAGTGGGGGATACCCATTGTAGCGCGACTCCTATTTCATCGAGTCCGCTAAAGTTTAATTTTTACTGTAGCAATCCTAGAGGGGTAGCTAGTGGGAGTTATACAGCGAGTCTTAATAATCTGACTACAGATACATTAACGGTGGGATTAAGTAGTCAGACAGGATCAGGAGGAGTTAGTTGCATGTTTGCGGTTAATGCAACGGCTAATCCAGTAACTATGGGGAGTTTTGGAAGTGTTGGGGCAGGGAGTGTGTCTTGGCAGTGTGCAGATACAGGACAACAGGTAGGAAATAGTGTGACAGGTAGTAAATTAGGGAAAGGAGAAAAGGAATGATTACACTAAGTTGGTGGGAACAGTTTATTGTGACGGCAGCTATTAGTTTGTTGACGTTACTTGAGAGTAAGATTAAGAATGCTACAGAGTTAGCAGCACTACAAGCTGCGATACAGTTTTTGCAAAGTTTACTTGGTGGGAGTGTTGCAGTTAAGAGTTAAATGAGGTTGAATGATGACGGTAGAAGAAGTGCAAGTAGCTGCTAAAGCTATGGCAGTAGAGATTACTAATATGGTTCAGGCTTTTGAGAGTACTACAGGATGTATAGTGCATTCGATTCCTGTTAGGCCTGCTAGCGGAGGTGTGGAGGCTATGGTTGAAGTCAAAGTACAGATACCATAGAATCTAATGTTACATCCAGACGTTCACACTCCTTGGAGTAAGTGGAGTGAGGAGCAGACTTTACATCTTGTGGTTGTTTACTCGAATCCTTGGAGATGGAGAAGTAGGCGACTACATATGAATGATTGTATTAGACATTTGGAAGGAACTCCGAATGTCAGACTTTATAAGGTAGAGTTAGCTTATGGAGATAGACCTTTTGAGGTTACAGAAGAGGGTGATCCGTTAGCTATTAGGGTTAGAACTGATTGTGAGATGTTTCACAAGGAGA
>JACTVF010000447.1 GCA_019695435.1 Methanoregulaceae archaeon
GATTGTTGGTCACACCAAGTGAGTTGGATACTGCGACGAAGCGCGATGCCAAACGTTTTCTCGAATCCATCGCGGATGCTTTGCAGGCAACGAAAGCAAGCCTTGTCCCCTTTCATTGGCGCTTGGAGTTCCCGGATGTCTTCTACGGCGAGGACGGGCAATCCCTGCCTGCCGCCGGTTTCGACGCCGTGCTCGGCAATCCGCCTTACATCTCCACTCACACCAGCAGCGAAGAAGATTGGAGAAGCGTTTTGGAGCGCCGCGCCGGATACATTGAAGACCTCCTGGTTCACTTCACCGATTTGGGCTTTCAACTCCTGCGACCGGGTGGCGGTTTCGGTTTCATCGTCTCCGACACCTTTTTCACGCTTGCGACAAAGCTCCGAATGCGCCAGTTGCTCCAATCACAAACTCTCAATTGGATTGGCCAGTGTGACCCGTTCGACGCCACGGTTGACGCGGCTGTTTTCGTCGCGCGCAAGGATGCTCCGTCCGAACACGCTCGCTCGCTTTTCGTACAAGCGCGCCCGCTCAGACGTGGCGACGGAACAAAGACCGAACCGGTGAAGAATCTTGAATTGCTTCCGCGCCCAGGTGGAATCGTGTGGCAGCAGCCCACAACACTTGCTGACGGTTCAACCGTGAAGCACACCGTCGCAAATGAATTGCGCGTCCACGATGCGCCCCTCTCGCTCTACCTCAATGCCCACAAAGAAGCTTTCTTCGAGCCGCGCCCCGGCACGCTCGACCTCTACGAGCGTTTCAACGCAAAAGTGAAGCAACTCGTCGCTGAATGGTGGGAGCGCATCGAGGACTCACGAGCCTTTGCCACAAATCTTGAGGCGCTCAAGACCTACCACCGCAGCTTGCGCCCCGGTGACGTGACGCTCGTCGGCCTGATTGCCGAAGGCGGGCAAGGCATGCGCACGGCAAATAACGCTCGCTTCCTTGCCTATCTCGAAGGAACGCCGCAGGCGCGCGACTTGGAAGAGAAGGCTGGCGAGTGGAGCGCGGCTTGGCTCGCCAATCCGCAAATCGGTCCGGCTTACCGTCAGGTGATCACCGACACGGGCGGCGATGCCGCTAGACCGACCACAAACCGCGCCGCATGGGAGGCTGCTGTCCACAGGCTTCGCGAGCAGTTCACACCAACCCAACTTAGCTTTGGCCGCACGGCCCTTTTCCGCATCGCGCCGCAAAATCTCATCGCCACAGACGCAGATTTCCGTTTCGCCTTCGACCAGCGCAAGACCGAACTCCTTCGTCGCTGGCAGCAGCGCGCGGATTTCGACGCGTTTTGGGCTGACGCGATGGAGATCGGCCGCCAGCGCCACACGCATGAAGCTTTCCGCCGGACGACCAACATTTCAGATGAAGATTTCTGTAATCTTTGCCAGCACATCCAACTTTGGCTTACCCGCGAAAACAGAAGCAGGCCTCCAGAGTTGCGCATACCGCGCGAAGCAATCGGATTGCGCTCTAGTGAAGATTACGACGATCCCGCCGATGGTCCGCGCATTGCCACGATTTACAACGGCCTCAGCGGACACGGACAATTCGTTGCGTTCCGCAAAGGCGACCCCGAAGGCAGCCGTTGGATAGACAACGAGCCTCTTTACTGCGATTGGACGAAGAACGCCGTTGATTGGCTTTCATCAAATCCACTCGCTCGATGGCAGGGGCACAAGTTCTTCCTGACTGCCGGAGTGACATGGTCCTTGCACGCAAACCACGTTGCAGCCAAGTGTCGGTATCAAGAACCTTGTATTTTTGACGCGAGTAGTTCGCGTTTGACGCCAATCATTTCATCACTGTCCGCCCAAGCATTCGTTGCGCTCGCAAATTCGGACGTCTTCAGCTTCTTTCTCAAGAAGTTCATCAAGCACAATCAGGACATCGAGATAAACGACATGCGCATGATGCCCATCGTTATTCCGACGCGCCCGCAGCACGCGCGCTTGCAGGAGTTGGCGAAACTTTGCATCGAGGCCAAGCGTGCCGAGTATTCCAACCAACCGCCGCCGAATCCGCTCGTGGCCCGCACCCGCGTCATTGCCACTGAGCTCATCAACGGCGCTCCACCCTATCTCCACCCGTCCGCCCAGCAAATTCTGCTGGAGACACCGCGCGACTGCCTCGCCGTCCTCGAAAACGCCGTGAACTGGGACGCCGAAAAACTCTACCGTGTCGAAGGCCTTGGCCCCTTCGACGAATTCTAAAACCTATGATCTGGACCACCAAACAGCAGTTTCATCCTTGGGACTTTGAAAAAGAGGCGGAATTAGAATCCGCCATCGCCGAGGTTCAACAGGACCTGTTCGGCGAATCCCGTCTCTATCTCGACGTCAAAAAACTCATCGGACAGCCCGGCAAAACACAAAATATTCCCGACGGCTATCTCATCGATTTGTCGAGCCGTAACAAGCCGGTGCTCTACTTGGTCGAGGTGGAATTGGCAGAGCATGACCCATTGCGCCACGTCGCACAGCAACTCTTGAACTTTTCCCTCTCGTTCAAGAGCACCCCGCAGAAGATGAAGGGCATCCTGCGCAACACACTTCAGAAGAGTCCCGCGTCGATGGCAAAATGCGAGCAGTACGCAGCCGCAAACGGCTTCAGCAACATTGACTATCTTTTGGAGCAAATGATTTACCCGCCGAACACTTTCACCGCGCTGGTCATCATCGACTATCTGGAGGACGAACTGGAAAGCATCTTGCGCAGCTCGCTGCGGTTCCCAGTGG
>JACTVF010000448.1 GCA_019695435.1 Methanoregulaceae archaeon
GGTGTGTTTTGTTCAGATTTTTTTTCTTCTTTTGTTTCTTCTCTGGATGAGCGGAAAGGGTTGATTCTTGCGAGGATACCTGAGATATCCGGTGTCATGATACATCCTCGAAATCCACTGAAGTGAAGGTTTACGCCGGCTAAACGGCTTTACTTCGCAACAGGGATCTCGTATTTTTCTGCGATCTCGGTAAAGACGTCGGCAAGGTAGCGGATCTGCTTTTCGTTGAGGCCGTAGGTGTTCAGTTTCCAGGTCCGGGTTGCCCCGGCAAATTCTCCGACAATCCCGTGGGACGACAGCTCATCGCTGAAGTAGAAGCCGCGGCGCTTGTGGGTCTTTGCGACCGTGTCAAAGCTTCCCGTGGTGTCGACTTTGGTGAGCGTGTGCTTACGCGGGTACTCGGAGAGCACCTTGCTGCCGGAGATCTTAAGGAGCCGGTCGATGAAGTAGTTGGAGCGCTTTACCTGTTCGTCCCAGTGGAGCACCCGTTCCTTTACTGTGGGGAACGATGCGATCATGGAGAGCAGGGTCCCTCCCATCAGCGTGCATCCAAGCAGTTCCACTTCCTTGATGCCAAACTTCCGTTTGGTGAGGTCGCCGACCATTGCAGTGGTACGGAGCGCTTTGGGCGCCCATTCATCGGTCATTGCAAGTACCCCGGACGGCGCGACCGATGCCATACTCTTGTGTCCGGAGCCTACCACAAAGTCTGCTCCGATCTTCTTGCCGTCGACCGGCTGGACGCCGACCGTGTAAGCCCCATTGTAAAGGAAGGGGATATCGTACTGGTGTGCGACTTTTCCGATCGCGCTTATTTCGTGCTCGTTTGCGAACTGGTAGTCGAAGTGGTCGATCATGACGAGCACCGGGAGTTTTCCGGTCTCCCGCTTGACCTCTTCGATCTTCTGTGCCGTTGCTTCGCCGGTAACAATATTTTTGTCGTTGAGCGGCACCTCCTTGACAACACCACCGGCATTTTCCACGGCCAGAAACTCGGTATAGTGGGCCAGCGCCGACACGATCACGCTGTCCCCCTTGTTTACCAGCGTTCCTGTAACCGCCTGGAATCCCCGGCGAGCCCCGGGGACGACCCGGGCCTGGTCCATGTTGAGCCATTGTGCAAGGTCTGCGTGGAATTCCGCTATCCCCGGTTTTGAGATCTTGTCGAGCCTGAACGGTTTCCGGCAGGCGTCACAGGTGGAGTACCCGTCACCATAAGAGATGATCGCTTTCCGTGCCTCCGTCGTGAGCCTTCCTGCGGCCTGGATGGGGTGGATGTTGATGTATTGTTCCTCGCGGGAGCGGACATCAAGGGTTCCTGCGATCTTCGTTACCTTGGGCGTCCCGGTACCGGCCTCAAGATCAGCGATGATGGCCTTGAGATCGGCGATCTTCTTTTGGAACAGCACCTCCTCTTCGGGACTCAGACCCGCCGGAAGGGAATCACGGAAGATCCCGCGGATCTCTTCGAGTTCGAAGAGGGCCTCGAATGTTTTCTGGACTCTGATACTCATGATTGACTCCACCAAGCCAGGACCCGGAATCGAACCGGGATTCGCTGATCTGCAGTCAGCCGCGTAGCCTTTCCGCCATCCTGGCACGTCTCATTCACGATTGTGAATCTGACTATACTAGATAACAATCGTGAATATTTATATGTTCTGACATCGGCAGGATTTTCCTGATCACATTTTTACGTCGTAAACTGCCATTTATTGGTTCTTTTATGTATTCCAAATGGTGATAATGCATGCGCATAAAAAATACGCCCCAGTAATAAAAAAGGATTTCCCGGATAGTATACCTGTCGCTGAAATTTGTCGCAAAAATACAGGAAGCGTCCCGGATTTCCCGGGACACAGGTGTTCTCCTGCAGGCAAAAATGGCCGCTTCCGTGCCTGCGGCTGGACAGGGGGGAGGGTGTAAGGGTAAAGGGCGTACCTCACGTACCCGCACGTACTGAATGTAGCGGGAGTGCTTCGGTAAGGTACTGCCATCACATCGTGACCTGGCCGGCCATAGCAGGGCAACAGGATTGCCCGAATCTGGTCAGCGTGCCGTTAATACTGTGTCTGTGCCGGCGAGTGCCGGAAAAAGCCGAAAAGAGGAGGAATATCCCACCAGGGATGCCCGAAGAGACGATGGCCTCTGCGGTACCCCGGTCGTTTCGTTCCGGCAGGTGTCCCTCGTGTGACTTTTCCGCCAGGGCGGATGCCGCCAGGATCAGGGTGAGCACCCCGATGATGAGGGTAAAAGCCGCGAGGTTTTTTCGTTGTGGTGCCATAGCTGTATTTCTTGTTCACGATAGTGAACAGATATACTCCGGCGTGTTTTTATATGAACCCTGTATTACCGTCAAGTATTGCTGCATTCCGTCAGAAAAGCACACACTGCCGGATAGTCTGTCCGTATCTTCCCTGGCAGGGCCGGATCTTCCCATATGCATTCTTCCGTAACCATTCTCGCGGGGCAGTACACCCGGCTGACGGGGATGGATCCGGGATACGACGGCCAAAGGGACAGGTTTCCCCGTCCACCATCAGGATCAGATGTCCCGCTGGGGCGTGAGGTCGCAGCCCGTGCAGGGCAGGCACATGGTCTGTGCCGCCCGCACATCAAGGCCGTGCCGCTCGATGGCAGCCCGGTTGATCCGGGCCAGTTTTATGAGACGGTATGAAGAGGGGCGTTCGACCTCGATCTGCCCTTTCCTGAGCGGGTGCGGGGA
Source organism: Methanoregulaceae archaeon (assembly GCA_019695435.1). Lineage (GTDB taxonomy): Archaea > Halobacteriota > Methanomicrobia > Methanomicrobiales > Methanospirillaceae > Methanoregula. Next base: position 2,726 of record JACTVF010000448.1, read on the forward strand.
GATCGGGCGCAGGTTC
>JACTVF010000449.1 GCA_019695435.1 Methanoregulaceae archaeon
GATTTCTTCCAGCGACGACGCGCAGGCCGCAAGAAAGCGAGCTGAAGCGTTTACCCGGCAGCTTGCACCCTTGCTGCCTAGATTTATCCCCGACTAAGCACATTGCGCGAAGCAGGGAGTGGCATTGCTGTTTGGCTAATCGATTCATGTTGTAGCCGTTCGAGAAACAGCTGAAAGGATGGAATACGGTGGAAAGCAGAGTCATGGCATTTCAATTCGACTGCGATTGTAGGCGGAGACGGCGGATTCCTTGCGCGGCTTTTGGGATCGTTGCGCTTTTTCTGTCGCTCACTCTTTTGTCCGGGTGTTACCGCGACCCGAACGTGCGCAAACAAAAATATCTGGAGAGCGGGCAGAAGTATAGCGCTGAGGGCAAGGACCGGGAAGCAGCCATTCAGTATGCCAATGCCTTGAAGATCGACAAAAACTTCGCCGAGGCGCATTATGCCCTGGCGCAGTCTTACCTTCGCATGGGCGTGTTGAGCGCCGCTTTCGGCGAACTCCAGCGGACCGTTACCCTGCAGCCGACAAACTACAAGGCGCGTATCGACCTGGGAAACATGTTCCTCGCTGGAGGCCGCATCGACGACGCCCAGGCACAGGCTGACGCGGTAATGGCGGCGCAACCGGACAACGCCGATGGCCATGCTCTGCTTTCCCGCATAGCAGCCAGGCGCGGACAGAGGGATCTGGCCCTTACCGAGATTCGTAAAGCTCTGGAACTCTCCCCGAACGAGGCCCCGCTTCATGAAACCCTCGCCTTGCTCGAAGTGGGCGATGCCACTAAGAACGCTTCTGTAGAAGACGAATTGAAGAAGGCTGTCGCGCTCGATCCGAAGTCGGTGAACGCCAAACTACTGCTCGCCGCTTACTTTGCAAAGAACAGCCGCTGGCCGGAGGCCGAACAAACGTGCCGCGACGCCATCGCCACTGATCCAAAAAACCTGACTGCTCGGGAGAGCCTCGCTCAGATTTTCTTAAAACAGGGAAACCAGCCGAAGGCCGAGGAGGCGCTCCGCCAGGCATCGAATGACCTTGCGGACAGTCCGCAGGGAGTGCGTATGCTGGCGGACTATTACGTTGCCTCGGGACAGATTGATAAGGCCAGAACGGAGTTTGCCAGCCTTGCGAAAAAGTATCCCAAGTTCCTGTCAGTGCAGGAGGGATATGTCCGGATTCTTATCCAGGTCAAGGACTATGCGACCGCACAATCTGTGGTAACGGAGTTGATGAAGAAGAACGGCAAGGATCCCCAGGTCGCTGTACTGAATGGAATTGTGCTGCTCAACAACGGCAAGCAGGGGGACGCGGTCAGTGCCCTTCAGGCTGCGGCCAATAACGCCCCCAAAGACGCCTTTATACAGCTCTGGCTAGGCAGGGCAGCCCTGGCCAAGGGCGATAGCAACCTGGCGGAGAAGAGCTTTCATCAGGCGGCGCAACTGAATCCGCGTTCCTTAGAGGCACAGGAAGAGCTTGCGCGCATGGCAACTCAGCGTGGCGACATGAGCTTGCTGTCCGATGTCGCGGAAAAAACAATTGCGATTGCGCCTCGTTTCCCTGGCGGCTATCTATGGCGGGCTATGGCGGAGATGTCCCATAACACAATGGATAAAGCTGAGGCCGACCTGAAGACTGCAATCAGCAACGCCCCGCAAAGCGCGCAGGCTTATCTTATGCTCGGCGAGCTTCGCTTCTCGCAAAAACGCTACCCGGAGGGCGCCACGCTGATGGAGCAGGCTTTACAGTACGACCCCAATGCGATTGCCGCCCTGCGTGGACTGGTCGGTTACGACCTATACAGAAAACAGCCCACCCAGGCCCTGGCGCGCATCAATGCGCAAATCGCCAAGAGCCCGAAGAACAGCGGTTTCTATGACCTTTTGGCTCAGGTTCAGATGCAAAGCAAGAACCTGGACCAGGCAACCGCGGCGGCGCAGAAGGCCATGGATATAAATCCCGATGATGGCGAGGCGGTTGCCATCTACGCGCAGCTTCAGGTGCAGCGCGGCCAGGTGGCAAACGCTATTGGCGCCTGGGAGCAATGGTCAAAGGCTCATCCCAACAATGCCGGTGCCCTGGCTATTCTTGGAACCCTGGAGGAGTCGCGCGGAAATGGGAGCAAGGCCGAGGAGTACTACAAGAAGGCGCTTGCTATTCAGCCCACCCAGGCTATCGCCGCCAACAACCTTGCCTACAGGATGCTTCAGAGTGGAGGCAATATCGATGTTGCCTTAACACTGGCGCAGACGGCGCGCCGCGGCATGCCCAATTCGCCCAGCACCGCGGACACCCTTGCCTGGGCCTACTATTCCAAGGGAACCTACGGTTTTGCCCGCGATCTTCTTGAGGAAGCAATCAAAGCCTCTCCGAACAACGCAGTAACCCAGTATCACCTGGGTATGGTGTATGCCAAACTAGGAGACAAAGGCAACGCCGCGACTCATTTGAAGAAAGTTATTTCGCTGGCGCCGGATTCCCCGGAAGCTAAAGATGCGCGAACAACGCTGCAAGGGCTCGGCTAAACAACAATGAGGCTTTCAGGCCGGCCGGCAGCGCAGAATGTGCTGCCGGCTGACTGTATGCGCAGATTCCTGACGCGGGCATGTGGAGTACCTATACTTTTTGGAGCAAAGTTTTTCAAATATGACACACACTAGAACCAGAACCATCGCCCGCAATACAGCTTGGTATAGCGTCGAAAATATCATTAACGCTATTGTTCTGTTTACTACTTCGATTG
>JACTVF010000033.1 GCA_019695435.1 Methanoregulaceae archaeon
ATAGAAATTTTATAAGATTCTTTAGTATTCTTTTCTAACCATGATTTAATTTCTTTTCCTCTTGGTATTATTGCTCCACCTTTTGTATCCAATTGTGGAGTTATACCAAGAATGAAATTATCATTAATTCCATTGGTTTTAAAATGTTTCTTTAATTCAACCAATGAATATAAGTATCTCCATGTAGAAGTTATAATAATTGAAGGATTTGTTTTATGTAGAATTATATTGAGATAATCAACACAAACGGGGTCAAAAGAATCAAAATTTTTCTTCAAAGTTCTACGATGCCTACAAGTTACTAGTACGCCATCAATATCTAAAAATAATAATTTCAAATTTTTCTCCAATTCTCACTTCTTCTTTTTCTTTTTAGAAGAATTAATAAATTTTTTTGTCCAATAACTTAAATAATAAGCAAATGTTTCTTGATTTTGTAATCCATGATGAACTTCTCTATCTTCAAAAATTGAATTAATCATATGATAAATTTCATGTACCAATGTTGGTACATCATCTTTATCTTCAACCCATATAAAATATATTTGACCTAATTCATTACTAAATGTAGAATGAAAACCTCCCGGATTTTTCTCAATTAATTCATTTAACATATTCATAATATCAATGTTAAAATTTTTTTTATGTTTAATTAAAAAATCTAAAAGAGTACAATTCGTAACATATGTTACATTAATTCTGTAAACTTCATCGTAAAATCTTTTTATAATCATCTAAGATAAGGTTACTCCTTCTGAAATTTTCTTTAATTCAGTAAGTAAATCCTCATATTTACTTGCACCCTTAACTATCCAACAATATGTTTCACTTCCTAGATAGTAAGAGCGAACTATCTAATTCCTTTACCTACTTCTTTACAGTCTTCAGACGGTGCAGATATTTTAGCTGTATTAGAATTTTTCATGTCCTTAATATACCATTTATTTTTGGTTTTGTCAAGGTTTATTTTATGTTATTACTTGAGTTAAAATATTCTCTTTGTTATCTGGTCGTGGTATCATCTTCCTACCACGCAACCATGCACCACAATCTTGACATTGAAAACGCTGATATTTCATTGTTTTGGTGAGTTGATATCCCCTTGCTTGTACCTTATGACTACCACAGTTTGTACAAACTGGTCTATCTTTATGCATATATAATCCCATATTTGGATGATTTTCAATCCACGGAAGAATACGTTTGTAAAGTTTTTCTAATTCTGTAACATCCCTCTTATTATATTTCTCCATATCCTTCCAAGCTTTTTCATCACCATTCATACAATCTAACCAAAGTTTATGAGTGGTATGAATTTTTCCAGCAAATCCCAATTGTTCTGTGATATGAGCAAGTTTGTTTGAAACAAATCGGAATTTCTTTTTTACTGTTTGATAAAGGTCAATTTGTTTGAATGGAGAAGGTGGAAGAAGTTTAGCAAGAAGAAATTCTCTGTTGAGAACAGGAATATCAAAACGCTTTCCATTATAATGAATAATAATATCTGCCTCATTAATTAATGCATAGATGGATTTAATAACTCCATCCTTACCGGACTTCTGGACTGAATCAAACATTACATGGTTTGAACCCATCCATTTTGCAGACCAACACATTGTATATGATGTTTCTAATAATTGACTTAATGCGATATTTTGATTCCAGATTGACCAGACTGTTGCTAAATTAGGACTTGATTCGATATCTAAAAATAATATTTTTGGTGATTTTTCTGTTACGTTTTTGTAATCTACTGTTACATCAATGTTGTTCTTTTTCTTTATTTTACTACTCATATATTCTCTCCTATTCTCTTATACCTTACACATTATATCACAATTTTTCAGTTTGTCAACATCCCTCTCCCATTGTTCTTCAAAGTAGTCTATTCGATATTTTTTGGTTGTGTTAAAGAATTCATTTAGAATATATTTTAAATAACTTTTCTTGATTTCATCATCACAATTATTTATCAATTCCAAATTTATAAATCTCCTATCAAATACTCGATGAAGAAGAATTATCTTATTATAAATTGCATGAGTTTTTGTTGAACAAGGATTCTTGAAATATGAATTAATAATTCGGATAATAGCCCTAAAAGACATATAATCCTCTTTAAATTCTTCTATTTGATAACCTTTATAATGATTTTGGAGATGTTTATAGTGTTCTTTTTGTTCAATAGCCATAAATAATCCTTGACAAAAGTTAAATTTTATGGTATAAACATCTCAACGGAAGTATTTATTATAGGAGAAAATATGGTTGATATTGAAGAATGTGGTGGTAAAATGGAAAGATTAAAAGATGAAATAATGATTAATATTGAGGAATTAAATAATAAAATATTCCCATTAGCCGATAGAAGGGAATTACTATGTAAGTATGCTCCACCTTGTCCTCAATGTGGTGAATATAAACAAATACAATTACTTGTATGGGATGAAACACCAGCTATTTGGAGATGCCGATATTGTTATAAAAAATATACTTTTGAACCACAAGGAGTTTAATATGAGAAAATGTACTAATTGTTCTGAACAAATACCTGATTATTATAATTTTTGTGGTAATTGTGGTACTAAAATTTCTTCTTTACCAAAGAAGATAATTATAGATATGTATCTTCATGGTGATAAAGAATCTAATTATGAAGAAGGTATAAAAATTGGTCTTTCTCCAAAGGTACTTGAAAAATTTTCATATGCTCTTTATGAAGTAAAATTAGGTGTAGAAGTTGATACTGAAACAGGAGAAACAACAATTGTTTCTGTTGATGGTCAAGGAGTTATACCAAAAGCAAATGTAAAGAAAATGAGTGGTGGATAATGACTAAGCATGTTTGGTTGAAGATAAATAGATGTATGGAATGTCCTAAAATTAAATATGAAAAGACAATTGGTGCAGGTTGTGCCGATGATTATCTTTGTGGAGCAAAAAGAAATAAACTGATAGCAGGATATATTGAATGGCCTTCAGAAGAACCAAAAGAAGTTCCAAAATGGTGTCCATTAAGGAGTAAGAAGAATGGGAATGGAAATATTAAGTAAAGAATTCCAACAAGAAGTAGCTGAAAAATTAAAGATAACAGATGTTCAAAAAGCCTGTTATGATAATCTTAGTATTCAACATTTTTACTTTCAAAAATATATTGATTGTAAACAGGATTTAATTCGATTAGAAAGAATTGTTGATAAAAAATATCAGGAATTATTACATTTTTATAAATTCGAATATAATTATAGTATTACTAATCAAAAAGAATTAGATACATATATTCGAAATAATGAGAAAATTATTGAATTAAACAAGACTTTACAATTGAAGAAATTGGAAGAAGAGATATTACTTGAAACAATTCAACTATTTAAGAATAGGCAATATTCCTTGAAAAATATATTGAAATATCAGGAATTGGAGAAAAAATAATGACTAAAAGGATAGAAAAAACAATATATTTGGTGATAGAATCAGAAGGTGAATATGATAGTTATCAAGAAAGACCTGTTATTGCCTTTGCTTCAGAAGCACTTGCTAACGAATATATTGAAGATATTCATTCAAATGAAAGATTAGGTCATCAAGCTTTATCTGATTTAACTGTAGAATCTATTAAATTAATTAAGGAAATAAAAGAGAAGAAATCTTGGACTGAAGAACCCTGGAGAAAAGGTAATCATTGCTATAAATAATTATATCCGGTTTTCGTCTAGTGGTAGGACACATCGTTGAAGGCGATAGGGCAGAAGTTCGATTCTTTTAAGCCGGGCCAATTTGGAGTGGGTGCTGGGACACTTTGGGGTCTGTAAAACGCCTGCCTTCGGGCTATTAAGGTTCGATTCCTTACCGCTCCACCATTTAAAAGGAGATAAAATGAGTGATTCAGTTGGTGTAACTGGTAAAGAAACTATTGAAAGGTGTCAAGATTGTAATTCTTATAGAAAACCTAAATGTAAGATTACTAAAAATTTTACATCACGAAAAAATAGTTGTAAGGCTTTTAAAAAGAAATAATATAACGGGGTGTAGCTGATGAAAAGTGGTTTACAGACTCGGCCTGGAACCGAGAGTATGCAGGTTCGACACCTGCCTCCCCGACCATTTTTGGGAGAGTCATTTCAATTGGTAAGATGCTGGTCTCCAAAACCATGCGATTAAGGTTCGAATCCTTATTCTCCCGCCATACGCCTATAGCTCAGTCTGGTAGAGCAAACGCTTGATAAGCGTTAGGTCATAGGTTCAAATCCTATTAGGCGTACCAAAATATATAGTGCCGATTTAGCTCAGTTGGTAGAGCAATTGACCTGTAATCAATAGGTCGTAGGTTCGAATCCTACAGTCGGCTCCAATGTGGGGTTAGCCCAATGGTTAAGGCGTGGAGTTGTGGCCTCCAATATTACGGTTCGACTCCGTAACCTCACCCCAAAATATAATAGGAGTTTGAATGGCTAAAAAATTTTCTAAAGCCAAAATTAATTATAAAAAACATGAAAGAAAAGAACTTGCAAAACAAGTTCGTAGAGATAATAAGGAAGGGTGTAAGAGAGTGGTTTATTCCTCTAGTCTTGAAAACTAGCGTGTCGCCCTCAGAAGGCGCACCGTGGGTTCGAATCCCACCCCTTCCTCCATTTTTGAAAGGAGATAAAATGTCAAATTGGGATTCATATTTTTTGAAGATAGCAGAATTGGTTTCTACCAAATCAAAAGATAGAAGCACTAAAGTTGGAGCAGTTATTACCGGCCCCGATAATGAAATTCGTTCTACAGGTTATAATGGATTTTGTCGTGGTTTTAATGACAATATTGATTGTCGCCATGAAAGACCTATAAAATATTCATACACCGAACACGCTGAACGCAATGCTTTATATAATGCATCGAGAGCAGGGATTTGTACAAAGGGATGTACTCTTTATCTTAATTTCAGCCTTTATCCATGTCCTGATTGTGCTAGAGGTATTATTCAGAGTGGTATAATTAGAGTAGTGGGTTATAAGGATAAACCGTTTAGTGGTAAGGGAGATTTCTGGAAAGAAAGTTTCAAGATAAGTAAAGAGATGTTTGATGAATGTGGTGTAATTTATGAAGAATGTGAGGTATTATGAGAGATATAGAATTTATAATTGATGAATTAAATAATTATTGTTGTCAAGACCAAACATTAGTTGTTATAATGAAAGAACTTGCAGAACATATAAAAGAATTGGAAATCAATGAACATAATCATATACATGAAAGATATTTACGACATTGATAGAAATTAAAAAACAAAATGAATCTTTCTTAAAGATAACTGGTGACTTCGAAGATTTACAATGTATCTCCGAATATTTCACTAAATCTGCACCTAATTTTATTTGGAACCCAAAATACAAAGCTGGTATTTGGGATGGAAAGATTCGTTTCTTCAATCTCACTACAGGACTTTTACCAATCGGTTTGCGTTCAATGCTTGATGAAGTAATCAGTATTCATAAACTTGAATTTGTTTATGATAATTCTTTTGATTATGATATTCCGTGGATAGATACTTTCGTTTGGAATAGAGTTCTTGATGAATTTAAAAAATATGTTCCATATGAACATCAAATTGAAGGAGCTAAAATAGCAATAACAAATAGGAGAGGTTTGCTTGAACATGCTACTTCATCGGGAAAAACATTAACACTTTTTCTTATCTTGAAATATTTTATGATTGCTAGGCCAGAAGATAAAATTACGGTTATTGTTCCTAGTATTGGTTTGATTCAACAATTTGTTTCTGATTTTGAATTATATGGAATGAGTCGAAAAGAATTAGGAAAATATTATAAAGATGAAAAAGATTTAACCAAACGAATAACTGTTGGTACTTGGCAATCATTAAAGAATGTTCCTAAATTTTTGGAAACTGTTAATATTGTAATTTCAGATGAAGTACATACTGCCAAAGCATTAGAGATAAAAGGAGTATTTGAGAAATGTAATAATGCAAAAATTAGAATCGGAGTTACAGGTTCTTTACCAAAAGAAATTTGTGATAAACTAACAATTATTGGTAACTTTGGGCCGGTTCTGCATACAATAAAATCGGATGAATTGATTAAATTAGGGTTCATATCCCCTATAGATGTTGTCCAAATAAATTATTTTTATCCAAAAAACATAAATAAATCATGCTCTAAGGACTATCAATTGGAGAAAGATATTATCCAAAATGATAGGAGAAGGATGTTAATTGTCCGTAAACTCATTGATATTACAATGGATAATGAGAATATTTTGTTGTTATTTGATGAACTTGAGTTTGGAAAACGATATTATGAATTCTTGAAAGCTGAATTTCCGTGGAAGACTTTTTACTATGTTGATGGAGATGTTGATGTTAAAACCAGAGAATCCATCAGAATATCGGCTACAGAGAACGGAAACGTGGTTACAATCGCTTCTTTGGGAACTTTCAGCGTAGGTATCAATATCCCAAGATTACACGCTATAATAGGCTTGTGGCTCGGTAAGAGCGATATTCGTTTGAAACAAGCAATAGGGCGGGGACTGAGGAAACATGTAACAAAGGCTAAATTAACTTTCTATGATATTTGTGACCAATTGAAGTATAGCAAAGACCATGCCAAAGAGAGATTGATGGTTTATATGCAAGAAGGATTTCCAGTAAAAACATTGGAAGTGGGAAAATTCAGATTAATGGAGTTAGATATTTTGTAAATGATAATAATCCTAATCAATTTGCCATACTTGATATACAAACTAGTCATTTTATAAGGTGGCAACATCCTGAAGAAACTGATAAAATTATCGAAAAAACTAAATACGGTAAGATATAAATACTTGGAGAGGTTTAAATTTATGTCTTTTAGAGATTTTTATTATGTCGGTAAAAAGCTGAATGTCCTGAAGGAATTAGAATCCTTTGGAAAATCATTGGCTTATAAGTCTGACCCAAATAATTATGAAGAAAAGGACAGAAAGAAAGCCTTACATTATGTTCCAGAAGTCGAAGCAACCAGAAAAGTATATGCAAGAATAAAATCAGGAGAGGATGCATTGAGACTTTTGAAGGAATTAAATCTTTTTGTAAAGGAAAAAGACCTAGAATTATTAATTGAAAAAATTAGGAAACAAGGAGATTAATATGGACTTCCAACTTATAAGAACATATTATCCGTTAGTAACATTAGGAATTTTATCATCCGAAGGATTTAGTTGTGCAGTAGTTGAAAGACCCAAAGTTGGAGAAATAGTTTGTATCCCTGAAGGACAATATGTTGTTAAATTTGTTCCTTCAACTGATAGTAAAATTATTCTGAATGATGGTTATGTTTATGAATTACAGAATGTTGTTGGAAGAACTGCCATTCTTCTTCATAATGGCAATTATGTAAAAGATTCTTTGGGTTGTTTATTATTAAACAATTCAATAGACTCAACAAATACATATGGAATAGGTTCAGATGTAGCATTAGCTAGATTCTATGCGTTTACTAACAAGATACCTCAATTTAATCTTTATATTGGTTCTGTGTAGGAGAAATGTATTGTATGGCATTAGATGTTTTAAAAGATGAAATGGTAAGCACAGTATCGGAAGATATTTAACAGTATTAGCAGCTTTGGTTTTAAGTTATGGTTTTGTTGAAGAATCAATAGCAAGAAATTTGGATTGGAAAGATTTTGTGGCATATGCACTCGCTATGGTTATGACATATTCTACTGCAAAAGCTGTTGAACTTATTAGAGCATTGAAGGGTACAGATAGAAATGGTAAAGATGATATTCCATTAGAAAAAGCATTGGAAGATAAACAGGAAGATAAACAATAACCTCAATTTGTAAGGATTGTATGTATAATGAAACTAAAACTTGGTCATCATTTAATTTGCGAAGCGACAAGCTGCGACAAATCAATATTGAACAACGAGATGGAACTTGTCAATATCATGCTAAAGGCCTGCCTTGAAGGTGGGGCTACAGTTTTAGGTCATACATCACATTCATTTGAGCCACAAGGAGTTACAGTTGTTGTAGGATTATCAGAAAGCCATGCATCAATCCATACATGGCCTGAACATGGTTATGCAATGCTTGATGTTTGTACTTGTGGAGAACATGTTAATCCTATGGTTATTTTTGAGAGTATTAAGAAAGAATTAAAAGGAAATATTATAATTAAGGAATTGGAAAGAGGTATTCCGAAGGATGTTAGTTAAGATAATCTATAGAAGTCCAAATCAATATCCCTTCAAGTTAACAAAAGTCCAATTTATTTTTAATGAATGTAATAATGTAGATTTTTACCCACATGAAGAAACAACTCATGTTACATTTAAATTAACAAATGATATGAGTTATAACAAGCAACAATTCTAAGAGGCTAAAATGGCAGACAATATAGTAAACGAAGGTTCTTCATGTGTAATAGTTTTATGGTTTAAAGATGAAAATGAAAGAAATGTAACACCAGACCAACTTGCATGGAGAGTTGATGATGCTTTATTGTTATCCATTAGTGGTGATTCTTATGATGCTACAATGATTGCTACAAGCGGTTATACTGGTTATGTTCCTTTAGTAGACCCAATTATAGGTAATCCACCACTTGATATACCTAGCACAATTGTAGTACCCACAACTTATAAATATAATGTATTGATTCCTTCCACAATAAATGTAATTATTGATGAAACTAAACTTTGGGAAGAAAAAATATTATCCGTACAATATAGCTACAATGGTGGAGCTAATGTTGGTACGGATGTATTCAGATATCGTGTTAATAATTTACCTGTTGTAATCACAGGTGTAACACCAATTTAAGATACTGGTTGGTCTGCTTCTACTTCTGGTTCCGAAGAAGGCATTAAATTAGTATTCGCACCGAAATCAGGTTGTGCTTCAACTTCTTTATTCTTTACTTCATTTCTCTTGGCTTGCCTTTTCTTTGTTTCAGTTTCAATTTGTAACTTTATTTCTTCATCAGAAACAACACCCTTTGCTGTTAATGTCTTGATAAAAGCATCCATTGTAACTGATACAGCATTTTCAATCATATAAATCTTTTGAATATGCTTCTCTTGGTTCTTTAATGCTTCGGCTAACATATTACATTTCTTGTTCAATAAATTAAACTGCTGAATAATTGTACTTTCTTTCATTGTGATTCCCCCTTAAAGAGTATATTTCAAACCGTACATTTTCATATAAATGTCTAAATTATCTTCCAACCAAAACTTGTCCATTTTTCTATTTTGATTCTGAATAATTCTTTCCGTTTCTACTTTATCATTAAAGATATTTAGTATTTGTTCTCTATCTTCCTTCCAATTATTTTTAAGAAATAATTCACTTTGCTTATAAGGTTTAACATCACTACCAATTGATATAACATCTGATGACCAATAATCCATCATCTTAATATTACTTTTTGAATTATTAAAATCACTATCAAGTAATGGAGCTAAACCAAAATCGGCATTGACTTGTTTTATTGACATTGGAAAATTTGAAATTGCTGTCCAACCAATTATTCTAATCTTCTTAGCAAGTGGTTCAAGCCAAACTGGAAGTTTATTTACTCCCATGAAAACCCATTCAAATTCATCAATTGTATTCGATATCAAATCAAATATGGGTTCAAAGTCACCTTTGAATTGATTGTTATAGTGAGTTGCCGAACCTGCCCATACTATTCTAGGTTTAACATTAACTGGTTTAGTAAATCCAAATGGTTTATAAATATATTTTGGTAAAAGATTTGGTATTACTTTAACTTCACTTTTACATCCAAGTGACGTAATCCAATCAGCCAAATGTTGTGTTGAAACAGTAAATATATTAACTGTATTTGCAATTTCAGTTAGGTTCTTCATATAATTCAAAGTCTGAAAATAATTTCTTGCTTGATTATATTCAGGTATGCAATCAATCTTATCATCCATATCATAAATCATTATTGATTCTGGATTTTCAGCATCAATAAAACTACGCATCCATTTTATATATTCAAGTTGTTGGTCTGTAATTTGTCTTTGAAGATGAATTGCTTTGGTAGCTTTTAGGATATTTTTGTCAACCAGAAATCTTGATGTATAAAAACCTTCATACATCTTTCTAGCTCCAAACTTTGCATTTAGAATTTCATTAGGCCATATAGTTCTCAAATAACCACAACCACCCATATCACTAATGTAATTAACAATCAATTGTTTTACTGGTTTATTCGGTTCCATTCAGTTTCCTCCTGAATCTATTTATACAGATATATGATTCTTTTTTATATCCTTGAATCCATTACCTGTTTTTTCAGTTATTCTATTCTTAATTTCAATCCTTATTTTATTTTTTCCACGAATGGCAATTGCTCTCCGACCAATTTCTTCAAGACCTAATTCTTCATCTTTACCTTGACGAATAGCGGCTTCTAAATCCCATATTTCAGCATTAATATTAATTAATTCCTGTATTTCTTTTCTTAAATCATATTTTCCCATTACTTGTATTAATTCTCTTACTAAAGTTTCTTTTTCTTGTGTACATTCATCACTACCGATTCTTGCAGATTTAAGAGAAGCAATACTATATCGGTCACAAAGTTCAGCTATTGGATATTCCATTTATCTTATACCTTTCTGTTCTTTTACAGCTAATAAAGCTTTTTATGATGAGCTAGATTGCTCCCATCTAGACGGAGATTTAATGCCCATATGTGATGTTGGCGGGAAAAATTTCTTAATACTTTCATCTATTATATGAGTCTGTCCCTCTTTAGTTTTTCTTTTATTTCTCATTATTTTCCTTTTCACTTTCATCTTACCACCTCTTATTTATTGGCTTATACTAAATATATCATATTTAAGATGCCGCTAAAAAAATACATATTTCCATTCTTTCAAATACTCCATCATCATAAACTACATGTGATTCTATACTAGGATATTTACATATATGTAAATTAATTAATTTTCCTTCAAAATTAGATATATCTTTTTTACCTTCATATCTTATACAATTAGAACAAATACTCATATTATCCTTAAAAGAAATTATAATTTGTACAATCTTTTTGAATTACTTGTTCGAATATTTCATTCACATGACCAAAAGTACATCTTGGGCATCTTCGTGGGTCAATAAGTCTATGAATCATTTTATGTTCTTTACTACCCCATAATTCTTTCATATCCTTAATATTACCAAGTTCAACTGTAGCATCACCTCTCCTATCACAACATAATGTTACTGTTCCATCAGGAGAAATAGCACAGGTTGTATAGCAAGTCCAACATTTCTTGAATGTTAATTGGGTCTTCCATTCATCAGAAAATTTTTGTACAACACCAAAGATTTTAAAATTATCATCTTCAAAATCATCTCTTGCCTTATCCAACTGAAGATTTACACTTGCTCTAATTTCTGCATCATAATTATAAGACCGTTCATTTTCAAACCACGGTGGAGCGGCAGGACGAAGATGAAACTGTTCACAACCTAAATCTTTAGCAATCTTGCAAGCTTCATAAACTTCATGAAAGTTGCTCGGCAACAAAAGATATTTATATGTAATTTCTAATCCTTTTCCAGTTACTTTCCTAATATTATCAAAAATATTTTCAATTGTATATCTATCTGTTCCTTTTACCTTTTGCCAAGTTTCTGTAGTTGCGGCATCTACCGAAATTCCTGCATAAGTTAATTTTAGTAATGTTTCAACATCTTCCCCTAAATGTGTTCCATTAGTAACAAGGGCTGATTGAATTTTATTCTTATGTAATTCATTTATAAGATAATATGTATTCTTATTCATCAATGGTTCACCACCACCACCGACACAAGCACTTTTTGTTTTCCAATATACAAGCATATCAATTATTGTATCTATCCGTTCTTTATCCATAACAGTATGTTTATTTCTAAGAATTTCAGCTGCATTGCAATGATGACATCGAAGATTACATACTCCACAAGGGTCTATACTTACAAAAAGAGGAAAAGGTATTCTATCTTCTTCAATAATTGGTTTCCAATAAGGAACATGAACCAATGCCTTTGCACCGTTGAAACTATTCCATTTTGACTTCCATTGCCTTAACATATCTTTACTCATGTTGTCTCCTAATTAAAATATGATTGATATACTGCATATGTTTCCATTATACTACTATATTTATCTAAAGTTTTATTTAAAAATTTTGTAGTATTATTATAACCATAAACTTCTAAATTAAAATCATCTAACAAATCATGTTCATTTCTCTTTTGATATACTGAAGGTCTTGAATATACAATATAAGGATTATCACTTTTATAAGTCATTTGTAATAGATAAGAACCCCAAATATCATCTACTCTGCCTACACCTGAAATAAGCATAAAATATTTAATTAAATCTCTTGATATAAAAGTATTTTGACTATCGAAAGGAGATATTTTATTTGTACAAAAAGGCCAATCAATTCTTAATTTTATATCCGAAATATCAAATATCATTCTTTCTAAAGCATCAACATCAGGGTTTCCATCCCATAAATCTACTTGTATAAGAGGTTTTATCTTTATACCATCTTCACTATAATAAGCATTTCTTTTTCCTACATCGGTTATAGGATAACCTCTATGCCATAAATGAGGATGGTCTGTTACAAATAATGGGTCAAATACTTTATTCGATGTTGTCCAATAATCAAGAGTTACTTCTTTTCCTATCATCATATTTTGACCCCAAAAATCATAGGGTATATTATCATCATCTGTTAAAGCAATAATATCTGCACCTCTATTATATGCTTCAATGAAACCTAAATTCCTTCTAACAGAAGTATTCCAACCTATAATTTTTGATATTTTAGGATACAATGATTCTTGTAATTTAGGAGAGAAATAACTGCATCTAATATTTTTGTATGAATCATGAGGAGTTTTTAAATCACCAACAATAATTAATTCCCAATCTTTCATTTCTGAAAATTTAATAATTGCCTCAGTAGGTTCATTTATAGTTGTTATAACAATATATTTCTTCACTAAATCCTCCCGATAAATTTTATTACTTCATCCATTGTATTTAAAAATTCAGTTCTATCTTTTGGATGTGGATAGCAAGGTTTAAGACCTCTTCCATGAAAACCACAAAATGCTCTTGGTTTTCCTATGTTACT
>JACTVF010000450.1 GCA_019695435.1 Methanoregulaceae archaeon
CTGCCCTCTTTGCCCGTGCATGCGGCGGCACAAATCTTGTGCGGGTGATCGGGCCGGCAGCTGATGCACTGCCCGCCTGCGCGGTCCGGGAGGTGGCAGTACGGATGCAGGGAAACTGAGTCTCGTCCTGCTTGCAGGATCCCTTGCCATCACGGTCACGCTCTGGAGTTTACACGTGCCGTTCTTTTTTCTCTTCCTCTGCATCCCCCTCTTCCCGTTTCTGGGGAAGCGGCGGGTGAAGCGCTGCCCGGCCTGCGGATGGGAAACCACAGGCAGCGAGAACTTCTGCCCCGCTGACGGGACTGCGTTGTCCGGCCCGGGCGGCAAGGGTGGAGAGTGAGACCACCGACAGCGGCATCCTGATACCAAAGAGATCCGTCGCCGGTACCGGGCGCGCATGGTTCCTGACATACAGCCGGCAGCTGGTCCGGTCCACGATGACGTCCATGGCATCCAGCCAGGCCGCCGTGCGGTTTGCCGGCATCATGGTCGCGAGGGTGAGGCAGAGGTCAATGACGGGTGAACCGATCCGGGTACCCGGATAGAACGGTTCGTCGGCATTGACGATGCGGTCGCACCTGCGGCAGTAAAAGCGCTTCACTGCGACCCTGATAGTACGCTCCTTCTCGTTTTCGCGGACGACTGCAAACACTTTTTTCCGGGTATCGTAACCTGATACTGGTCCCCCGCAGAACGGGCAGGTCACCCGCTCGCCGAAAGACACACCATCGACTGCCGTAATCCCTGTCAGGACAATAGTGGACAGCATCGGGGGGATGAGGGGGGATTTCATATCATCGGTCTCTCTTCGGTTGGTTCAGGTGAAAACGGCGCGGGGACCGGTGCCACTCACCGGTATGATGCTGTCCCTGGTCGTGCTCATCACCGTTCCATGCATCTGTTTTTTTGTTGAGAAATATTAACCCGCTGTTACTCTCTGGCAGTGGCAGACTGAGGGGTTCCATCCAGTTTTTAGATGCGCGCGAGGATGTGTTCAACCCACTCCGCCTCCTATGAAAACGGGCACCGTACCTGTACAGCGATACCCCGTACCGGCAGTGAGATGATGGACGTATCGGAGCAGGATCCCGGCAGGGGATCGGATACCTGCACCCACCAATAATCATCATATTTTTGTAACATTTGATTAACATTATATATGATACGGGCAGACATCTGTTGTTCGAGGTTAGAACATGGATTTCAAATATGTACCAAGCACCTGTCCCTACTGTGGCAACGGGTGCGGTGTCAACCTGGTCGTCCGTGACGGCAGGTTTGTCGGGATCTCTCCCTGGCACCGCAACCCGGTCAACGAGGGCAAGGTCTGTATCCGCGGGAACAAGTCCTACGAGTTTGTCGGCAGTCCCGACCGGCTCACGGCACCGCTCATCAAGAAGGACGGCAAGTTCGTGGAAGCCAGCTGGGAAGACGCCTGCAAGGAGATCGCCGGTGCATTCAAGGCCGTCAAGGGCGATGCGATCGGTGTTGTCGCATCCGCCCGGAACAGCAACGAGGACTCATTTGTCCTGAAAAATTTCGCAGCAAACGTGCTCAAGACCACCAATATCGACTACTGCGGCCGCCGCTGCAATGCCGATGCGGTCAAGGGTCTCGCCGATGCATTCGGCGCCGGTGCAACCACCAACTCGCTCGCCGACTTAGGCGAGGCAAAGGCAATCCTTATCGTGGGCAGCAATCCCCTTGAGGAGAACCCGCTTGCAGGCCGCAGGGTTATCCTCGCCAAGCAGAACGGGGCAAAGATCATTGTCGCTGACGCCCGTAACACGGCAACAGCGAAAATCGCCGACCTCCATATCGCCTGCAACCCGGGCACCGGGGTCGCGCTCGTCAACGGTATCATCACCGCGATCATAAAGGCCGGCAAGGAGAACAAGGACTTCATCGCGAAGAAGACGAAGGACTTCGAGAAGGCCAAAACAGCAGCGGCAGCCTGCACGCCTGACGCGGTCGCCAAGGTCGCCGGCATCGATGCAGGTCTTGTTACAAAAGTTGCCGAGATCTTTGCGGCAGCACAGCCCGCGGCCGTCGTCACGTCCGCAGGCGCAGGCAACGGGGACCTGATCCGGGCCCTGGCAAACCTCCAGCTGGTCACCGGCAATGTCGGCAAGGCCGGCGCAGGTGTCAACCTCCTCCGCGGCAAGAGCAATGCCCAGGGAGCCGCCGATGTTGGGGCAGTCCCCGGCGAAGGGGGCCTCTCTGTCCCGGCCATGATCGATGCGGCGGCAGCCGGCAAGATCAAGGCGCTCTATATAGTTGGGGAGAACATCGCTTCCGCGGGCGCCCACGTGACCGATGCCCTCGGCAAGCTCGACTTCCTTGTTGTACAGGATCTCTTCATGACCGCGACTGCCGCAAAGGCCAACGTCGTCCTGCCCTCTGCCTCCTTTGCAGAGCGCGACGGCACGGTCACCAACGCCGAGCGCCGCGTCCAGCGGATACGCAAGGCCATCGAGCCCGTCGGCTCTTCCAAGCCTGACTGGCAGATCACCAGCGAGATCGCAAAGGCGATGGGGCATGAGAAGGACTTCGCGTTCAAGGACGCGGAAGCCATCTTTGGCGAGATCGCAAAGGCAGTCCCCGCGTATGCAGGCATCACCTACGCCAAGCTTGACAGGCCCGAGGCCATCCAGTGGCCGGCTGCCGGCGGCGTGTTCGGCACAGCGATCCTGTACGCGGACAAGTTTTCCACCAAGGACGGCAAGGCCG
>JACTVF010000451.1 GCA_019695435.1 Methanoregulaceae archaeon
TTTTTTTCATCTGACGTATATGAAGTTGTTTTTGAGGTTATGGAACGACTCACATGAACCGACCGGGTTCACTCCAGAATGATGAAAATCATTACCAGGAAATTTTGGGAGGGTTCATTCGCCTCAGGGCCCCTCCGGGGCACGGCGGGGTAAGGGAGTTTTTGTAGTACTCTATAGTCCCTGATCCGCCGCGGGGGCGCCCCTTCGGGGCGGCGGAGTCAATCGTAACAGAGGCTCCCTGTGTGGTAAATTACCATCACCTTGTTTGGCGAAGACCAGATATATCCACACCATCTGGTGAAGAGCAAAAAAAGGAGATGTCAGTGCTCATCGCAGCGGAGCACGCCGCCGTGACCGATGTCCTCGGGACTGTGCTCGTCGATCATGATCGTGACGAGGTCAGGGTCGATCTTGAGCGTCGAGACGAGCGTGTTCGTGAACTCTTTTACGATCTTTCTCTTCTGTTCCGTGGTCCAGCCTTTGCGCATCTTGAGTATAACGACGGGCATACCATCACCTGTGTACCCAAGACTATTGGAGAGACGGGTATTTAGCCGCACTCCCTGATGCACGGCATCGCAATCCCCTTTTGAGCGATTGCCCGGTGTTGCTGTTCACATTCATGCCATGAAATATATCCCTTGTATTTCGGCTCTGGAAAATGCCAGGCAATAATGATGCAATTCTCATGGGTGAGCGTATCCTCATTGTGAAGAAGGTAAGATATAATATGAATTTCAAACAATAGCGGGCAAATAGAACATTGTTCTCATGTATACCCTCCTTTATGTCGATGATGAACCCGCTCTGCTTGAGGTCGGCAAACTCTTCCTTGAGCGGAGCGAGCAGTTCAGCGTAGACATCGTTACCTCTGCACCGGCCGCCCTGGCCCTGCTCCATACAAAGACCTACGATGCCGTCATCGCCGATTACCAGATGCCAAACATGGATGGTATCGAACTTTTAAAGAAGATAAGAACTTCGGGAAATACCATCCCGTTTATCCTTTTCACCGGGAGGGGACGTGAAGAGCTTGTTATTCAGGCATTCAACGAAGGAGCCGATTTCTATCTCGAGAAAGGCGGTGAACCCAGGAGCCAGTTTGCCGATCTTTCCAACAAGATCCGGTCCGCCGTAACGCGCAGGCGTGCGGAGCAATCCCTTAAAAAAAGCGAACGAAACCTTAACGCAATGGCCAACAACATCCCGGGGGTGGTATACCGGCTCTACGCGGACCCGGATGGGGTATACGGGTTTGATTATATCAGCGGACGCAGCCGGCAGATCCTTGGTCTTGAGAACGACCCGGTCACGTTTTTCGACCGGTTTACAGAAGGCATCATCCCGGAAGACCGGGAACGCCTCACAAGCGTGTTTCATCATGCGGTCAGCACGAAAACGAACTGGGTGTTTGATGGCTGGTATGTCAAGCCATCGGGAAAAAAGATCTGGATCAGTACGGTATCCCAACCGGTAATAGAAAATGACCGGCTCATGTTCGACGGTGTTATTTTTGATAATACCGGTTGGAAGATGGCGGAAGCGGAACTGGTCAGGAAAAACGAGGAACTCAATGCCTCCTATGCGCAAATTGCCGCGGCAGAAGAGGAACTCCGCGGGCAATACGATAAGCTCTTACTGGGTGAAAAACTGCTGCGCGAGAGCGAGGCGAGATTCCGCGAGCTTGCAGATCTGCTGCCTCAGGGCATCTATGAAGCCGAGCCGGACGGTCACATTACGTATATCAATCATCTGGCGCTGGAGATGTTCGGGTATACTGCGGAAGATGTCGAGAAAGGGTTGAACATCTCCAGCACAATCGCCCCTGCGGACCGGCACCAGGTGGCCATGACCTTCCACAGGATAGCTGAACAGGGAACCCCCCCGGGGGGAAGCAGAGATTACCATGCCCTGCGAAAAGACGGGAGCACATTTCCGGTCGCCATCATTTCATCGCCCATTTACCGGGATGACAGGATTACCGGAGTGCGTGGCATCCTCATGGATATCACGGACCGGATAAAAGCCGGGGAGGAACTCCGGGCAACCAACGAGCAGCTTTCAGCGTCCAGTGAAGAACTCCGGGCCCAGTTCGATGAACTTGCAGACAGCGGGCAGCGGATCCGTGAGAGCGAAGAGCAGTTCCGTCTCATCTTCGATTTGGCAAATGATGCGATCGTACTATCGGAGAACGGCCGCTTTACGCGATGCAACAGGAAGACCCTGGAACTATTCGGCTGCACGGACGAATCGGAGATCATCGGGCATGCCATCGCAGAATTCTCACCGGAATTCCAGCCCGATGGCATGAGGTCTTCCGGACAGGTCCTGACCCGGGACAAGCGGGTGCTCAAAGGCTCGCCGCTCGCGTTTGAATGGGTCCATTCCCGGAGAGACGGAACTCCGTTTACAGCCGAGATCGCGCTGAACAGAATAGATATCCGGGGGAAGATGTTTATCCTGTCGATTATCCGTGATATCTCTGACCGGAAACGGGCCGAGGCTGCCGCGAACCTTGCCAGAAAAAAGCTTAACCTGATGGACAAGGTCACCCGGCACGAGATCAGGAACCTCATCACGGGTATCATCGGCCTGGTGGACATGGCGTATTCTATGCCGGCGGGCAGGGATCGGGAGATGCTGAACCGTGAGATCAAGAACCTCATCATGAAGATCCGGCGGGAGATGGATTTCACGGAAAAGTACCAGGAGATCGG
>JACTVF010000452.1 GCA_019695435.1 Methanoregulaceae archaeon
ATGCCGCGCAATCAAGACCCTGCTGCTCATCGGAGCAGTTGCGTTGGCATGCGGCTCATCTACGAATGCTGCCATCAGTACCGGGACCGTTTCAATATCGCCCACGAATCTTGCTATTGTAGAGGGTAGCGTGATTACATTGAGCGCGACATTCTACGAGTCGGCTGCGATGGTTAGCTACACCGGCATTGTTACTTGGACCGATGGCGCCATTTCGACGAATGTCGCTACTGTTCCGGCTACAAATAATATTACCGTCAGCGCGACGCATCAATATGCGAACGTGATCGCCAGCCCGTTTTCGATTTCGGTTGCGGTGTCTAGCACGAACGGCGAAAACCAAACCGAATCCTTAGCTGGGCTGACTGTCGTGGATGCGCCGTTGTCGGTTGTGTTCGCGGGTCCTGTGACCAACCTGACAGAAGGGGTTCTGGCATCAAACGTGACAATCCTCACGTTCCTTGACGCCAATTCGCTTGCCTCGACGGGCCAGTACTCCTCTGCCCCTAGCGGTATCGTCCTCAGTAACAGTTCTACCTTCTCTGGCACCTATTCTATATCGAACGCTGGGCCGTCGAGCGGCGGGGTGCTGTTCAACGTAAATGCCACTGGGAAATGGTCTGAAGAAGGGAGCAATTCTGTACAGATTACCGTTACTGACAATGGTGGTAGTAGTCTCATCGCGACTAGTGCTGTTTTTGTAGCTGACGCGGGACTGGCCATTGTCAGCATAGGCAATCTTTCGTTTACTGAAGGCGTCGCCACTAATGAGACGTTGCTGACGTTTCTTGATAACAATACTTTGGCGAGTAGCGCTAGCCTCGCTGATTACGTCGCGGTCGTCCTGTGGGGTGACGGTACTTCGAGTGCGTTCAGCAACAACGCGGTCGTCGGCAGTACCACTGTCGACAGTGTTTCCGCCGGCTCCATTTCAGTTCAGAATGTGGCAACCAATCTATTCAAAGTGGTGGGGGATCATGCCTACTATTCAAACGGCACATACTCTGTTACGATCCAAGTTAATGACAGAGGAGGCGCTCCGGCGATTATTGTCAGCGGTGAGACCAATGCCGTGGCAGATGCGGGGCTGAAGGTTACGGCCGTTAATACTCCGGATCTTACCGCCCTGCCAGGCTTTGAGTCGCTTGAACAGGTGACCTCGAATCCGTTGGGCGATTGGGTGATAGCATTTATCGACACGAATGAGTTCTCTGGATATCCTCCAATTAACGTTGCCCCATATACCGAATATCTGGCCATGATCAACTGGGGCGATGGCACCCCCAATACTGCTGGCGTCGTAACAAACATAATGGCGGTAGACGCAGGCACAGCGACATTCCGGGTGTACGGAAACCACACGTACTCTGCCATCTGCACACAGTACACGCTGTCTGTGCTGGTCCAGGATATAAACGATACCGCTATGTGCGCCGCCACTCAGACGGTCAGTGTTTTGGCTGCGCCGATTAAGGAGCATTCTTACGACATCGCCGCGGCTGCTAACAACACATTCAGTGGCGTTGTGGCCGCCTTTACGGATCCAAATTCGGCGTTGAGTGCGAGTTCATTCACAGCCACGATCGACTGGAGCGACGGCACACTACCGACTACCGGCACGATTGTGGCGTTTGGCGGCGGTTCCTATCTTGTAGAGGGTACTCACACCTATGTGTCACCAACGCCGACCGAATACGTAAGGGTTACGATTGACGATACGGTCGACGTGTGTGCTATTCCTCAGGTGATCACTAGTACGATCGAGTTTGTCGAGGGGATCAGTATTACGCCGGTCGCGACTACGACCTTCGTTATCACGGGCGTGTCGTTTACCACCAACGTGGTGATGTTCACCGACAGCGGTCTGCCGGCCGGTATGAGTTCTGATCTGTCAGCGGTCATCAACTGGGGTGACGGCACCGCCTCGGCTGGCACCATCACAACAAATGCTGCCGGTCAGTATGTGGTTAGCGGCACCCACACCTATCTGGATGATGGCAGGTACTCAGTTTACGCCATTATCACGGATTCTTCTGCGCCTGAGGACGCCGTGACCGCAAGCAACGCCGACAATCCGAGCATCTTCGTCTCAGAGTCAGCGTATACGGATCTGACTTCGAGCATGGAGGTGCTCTTTAGCAACCTGAAGATCATGCACTTTAAGAGCGCAGGAAAGAGCGAACCCGAGGATTATTATTACTCGGAGCAAGTGACGCTTAAGAACATCAGCGGGGGGACGATCACCGGTCCGTTTGGGCTTGTGCTCCAAAGGGACCTTTTCCCTGCTAATAACATGCAGCTGTTGAATATTACAGGACAGTTACCGGATGGGCGCGAATATGTTCCATTGAGCGTAGACACACTCAAGGCGAAAGGGAAGATAAAGGTGACCCTGCAGTGGTCAGACCAACTGACACACGGTAAAGGTCCCGTGATCCTGCCGGTTCGGCTGATAGCTGGCCCGGGCCTGTAAGGTAAATCGTAGTTAGAAACTCGTTGAGCGCCTTGGATGAAAGTCCAAGGCGCTCAATTTTTTTAACAGCCTCTCCGTCGGCGGGGCGCGATGGCAAGGTGAACGGCGACCTGTTGCTGGAAAGCCACAAGGACAAACAGATCGACGACCAGATGCGCCAAACTGGCCACCGCCGTGGCCACGCAGGCCGGCCGCGCGCTCGGCGCAGCGCAGGAGGTGGCGGCGATTCCGCTGGTGGA
>JACTVF010000453.1 GCA_019695435.1 Methanoregulaceae archaeon
ACCTCTGTGGTGAGGACCCGTGGTGCCGGTACGAACCGGACGAAGAGACTCCGTACGCGGCCGGCCCCGTGGATCAGATTGATCTCGCCCTGCTCGATGCACTCCAGGACGACATCCCGCTCGTATCACGGCCCTATGACGTAATCGCCGCCAGGCTGGACATACCGACAGATGAGGTTATGAGAAGACTTCGCGGGCTGCACGAGCGGGGTATCGTCCGCTGCCTGTCACCGGTCCTCGATTCCCGGCAGGTCGGCCTTACTGCCACCACGCTTGTTGCCCTCAGGGTGCCGGAGGAAAAAATCCCGGCCGTCACCCGGCTGATCAACGCGTATCCCGAGGTCTCGCATAATTACCGGCGGGATCATACCTACTCGCTCTGGTTTACTGTCGCGGGAAAGGATGAAGGCCGGATCCGGGAGATCATAGAGGAGATCAAAAAACGGGCCGGGCTTACCGACCAGGACATTCTCGAACTTCCCACGGTCCGCAGGTTCAAGATCGATGTCCGGTTTTCGTTTTCCGGTATTTCCGCACGGGGGGTCGGCAATGGACGCACTTGATCGCGACCTGCTGGCGGTGCTGGAACGGGGACTGCCCATTACCCGTGAACCGTTTGCCGGGATCGGGAGCCATCTCGGCATTCCCGAATCCGATGTGCTTGACCGGCTGAAGCGCCTGAAAAGCGAAGGGGTGATCCGGCGGTTCAAGGCCCGGATCGACCAGAGAAAAGTGGGCATTCTGGCAAATGCCCTTGTTGCATGGCGGGTCCCTCCGGGCCGGTGTAACGAAGCGGGTGCCCGCCTTGCCCGGTGCCCGGGCGTCACCCACTGTTATGAGCGTCGCCCGGTGCCGGGCCGTTGGGACTATACGCATTATACTGTCCACCACGCGGGCAGCCGCAGGGACGTGGAAGCCGAAGTGGCAAAATGTGCGGAGATGACGGGACTGGACGAATATACCGTGATCTTCAGCACCGAAGAACTCAAGCGCGTCCCGGCAGTCCGGGTCAGGGAGAACGGGGGCGAACTGCAATGAACCGGATTACCCAGTGCCTGCACGGCCGGGGCACCGTCAGCGGCGTGATGCATCACCGTCATACCCCGCAGGAACAGGTACCGAGCAAATACCTCGCATACACCGGCAGGCGCCGGCCGGTGGTCTTCTGGAACCTGACCGACCGGTGCAACCTTGCCTGCTCTCACTGTTATTCCCGGTCGGGCCCGGACCGGGACACGAAGAATGAATTATCGACCACCGAAGCACTGTCCCTCATCGATGATTTTTCCGCGACGGGCGTTCCTCTGATCCTCTTCTCGGGGGGGGAACCGCTGCTCCGGGACGATATCTGGGAGCTCGCCCGCCACGCGCAGGAGAAGGGGATCAAGATGGCGCTCAGCACGAACGGCACGCTCATCACGGCAGAGATCGCCCGGAAACTCCGGGAGAGCGGGATCGAATATGCCGGGATCTCCCTTGACGGTGCCATACCGGCAACCCATGATCGCTTCAGGAATACACAGGGTGCGTTCGAACGCTCGATCGCTGCATTCTCCCGGTGCCGCGAAGCAGGTGTACGCTGCGGAGTCAGGATTACCCTGACAAAAGAAAACTGCGGTGAACTCGATGCCCTTGTCGATCTCGCAAAAACGATCGGTGCCAGCCGTTTCTGTCTGTACTGGCTGGTGCCGACCGGGCGGGGCATGGATGCCTATCACCGGCTGCAGCTCGGGCCGGACGCGGTAACCGGTGCACTCAGGCTGCTCTACCGCAAGGCACAGGAGACTGAACCGGGGGTCATGGAATTTCTCACGGTGGATGCGCCGCAGGACTGCATTCATCTCCTCGCTTCCATGGAACTCGACCGGTCCCCTGATCTAAACGATGCACGGGCCCTCATTACTTCCTTAAACGGCGGGTGCAGTGCCGGCGACCGTGTGGCAAACATCGACCCGCAGGGGAATGTGTATCCCTGCCAGTTCGCACGGTCTCCGGAATTCCTTGTCGGGAACGTCAGGGAACGGCCGTTTTCTGAACTCTGGGACGATGCGTCAAACCCCGTGCTTGCCCGGTTCCGGGAAAGGCCGGTGCCTCTGAAAGGGCGGTGCGGACGGTGCGGGCACCGCGAGCTCTGTGGCGGGGGATGCCGAGTGCGGGCCTACGTGGCTTCCGGAGATTTTTATGCAGACGATCCGTTCTGCTACGTACAGGAAGAACCGGGCGACAGGACAACGTGATCCGGCCGGGATTTTTTTCGATCACGGCAGGGTGGCTTTTCCAGAAAAAAATGTTCGGGCATGATGAGAAGATCGTTAATATTCTTTATTTGCGATTAACGCCATGGCGACGGATCAAAAACCAGAACTAATACGAAAAATCAATACACAAAAACTCCCTGCCCCGCCGTGCCTCTAAAGAGGCCCTGATACGGGGAGACCTCGCACTTTTTTACCCGTTTTCGTAGTTCCGGAACGACCTCAATCGGTTCATGTCTGGTTCTACAGAGCCAAAAAAGATTTTCTGGCCCGTTCCTGTGCCACCCGGCAAGAGAAAAGTTCATCACACCAGCCATAATAAGCGTCCATATGGCCGATGCCCTGAACTGGTACCTCTCGGGGTTGAACTTTCAGACGCAGGATCGGTATCAGGAAGCGCTCCATGCATTCGAGCAGTCCCTCGTAATCGATCCGGAAAACGGGGGTGCATGGG
>JACTVF010000454.1 GCA_019695435.1 Methanoregulaceae archaeon
TCACTGACCGAGTGCAGGTTGTCTCATCGAATGTTGCCACGGGTCATCCGCTATGGCCTGCACCCGGCTTGGGCGAGCCGTGTCCCCTTGGCCTCGTGCGCGGGCAGAACCTTGATGACGGCGTGCAGCAAGGAACAGGACGCGTCGTACAGAGGCAGCATGCTCCGGCCGTCTCTTGTAACGAGCACCTGTGCCGCGCACGCGTAGCCGTCGACCTCGAAAGACGGTGCGGACCCCGTGGCGGGACGAACAACGATCCTGTAGAGAAGCGAGTTTGCGATGCAAGACACCTTCGGTCCAAGCGGCAGGGAATTGATGACCCTTCTCAGCGTCGCCGCTCTCGCGCTCGGGAGTCGGACGGTGACAGGTCCCGACGAGCCCATTACCAGTGAGATTTGAGAGAAGCCGGTCACTTCGATGATGCCCTTCGCGGGAGCGAGCTCGTTGGCCGATCGGTTCGGCATCCAAATGGTGTCCGCGTCGACTCTCAGCTCCACGCCCTTTCCGTCAGGGGAGATGTCGTAGCCCAACTGCGCAAGGTACTGATTCGGTCCCGATACCGGTAGCGAGACCGTGAGGTCGTTCGCCGAGCAGCCCGTCGCCCCACTCGAAGTGCCCGCCTCTGGCACTTTGGCGCCATCGGGGAGATGGCTCCTGATATAGGCCTCCACGGCGCTCGTCGAGTCGTCGACGAGGTACAGCCGGTGGAGATCGATCAGATGGGCGTCGCTGAATGCCCCGGGGATATCCATAGGGCCCTGGAGCAAGTCGCAGACGACGGTGTCCGTCGCACGCGCTCCGGGCGGGACGCTCGCCTCGCCGAGCACCCGGTGGGCGAACGACTCCGCTGCTCGATTGCTCGAGGACGCCGAGGTGGGCGAGGCGGCCGCGACGCCGGCCGCGATCGCCAATAGCCCGGAAAACAGGACTGCGAGGAATCCGCGCACGTCTCAGTTCTAGTTCGGGGTCCTCGGTGGTTCCTGCGCGGCCACTCGAAGCGCGCCTCAGCGACAAGGTCTTAATGTCGCCACTAGCTGGGCGTGGGGGGCTCGCGTCGGAGAACCGATGTCCATGATCTCCGACTGGCGGCTTGAGCCGTGGGCCGAGACCTAATCGGTTGGGGGCAGTTTGAATATAGGTCTCGCCGAACGCTATGGGACGCGACACTGGCGCCCGAACCGTCTGTACTTCACCGGGCTGGCTTGCGCTTAGCCACAGCAACGTTCCAGATCGAACAATCTCGTGTTCTCAAAGGGGCTGTGGCAGCCGAACCGCGTCGGCGATCTGCCCTTCTTTGTCGAACCTAGGGCCGCCATACTCGTACTTCCCACGCACCGGTACTGTCCCGATTAGCAGGTGCGATGAATCTGGTTGCTCGGAGGTACTCATGCGGAGAATCCGTGAAGTTGCCTGCACGGTCCTCGTGCTCCTTGCCCTCTCTGTGACAGCGGCGGGCGCCGCGTCCTCGCCCTATCCCGCGACGCTGACGATGCAGCGTGGACTCAGCCAATCGAACGTTGTCCGCGCATTGCCTTGGGGTACCACGCTCACCGCCGCGCAGGCTCGCTCGGTGACGGTCAAGTCATCGGGACGCACCGACAGGTGGGGCGTATGGAACACGGGCACCGGGCCGGAGTTCCCAGTGCGTAGCACCGACGGTGGGGCCCGCTGGACAGCAGCGGGGCCGCTACTCGCCACGGACTGGGCGGGCGGCTCGATCTACTACATCAACAAGGTGATCGCGGAAGGTTCGTCTGCCGTCGTGATGGTGAGCAACTTCGTTATCGACGTCTCGACCGACAGCGGACACCAGTGGTATCAGTACGTGAACGCCGGCACCGGCTGGACGATGGCCGCGTACGCGGTCCCTGGAGGCGGCATTGGCCTCCGGATCATTCCCGTCAGCTACGCGACCCTGCCGAAGGCAAGCTATGCCATCTATGTTCTAAATGTCGCTCACCATCAGTGGCACCGGACGATGCAATCACTCTTCGGGGACGTCACTGGACTCCTCGTGCGAGTCGGCGGGCCGTCGCCTGGCGCCGCAGTGGGCATCTCTGGTCGGGTCGTGTTCTCTCCCGTCGGGGAGAGTGGCTCGTTCACCTATTCGACCGCCCGTAACGGCACGTTCGCCGCGATGGTGCCCGCGGGTTATATGTATCGGGTGACGGGTTACAGCCCCAAGGTGATCGACGACGGCCGTGAGGAAGTCTGCGCGGCAGCACACCCGGTAAGGGTGCCGAGTCGTGTCGGGCCGAAGGGCGTCGCCGTGGTGCGCGCCGTCGAGGTGGTCTGTCCGATCAAGTAGTTCGCGAGGGGTAGCCCATAACGCGCCTCGAGCGGCGGTTGCACTCGCCCCGAGGTGCCGTACTGCCGCACCTAGCCGGCGGTTGGGGACACTCTCACCCAGATGTGACACGCGCATTATGGGACGCGTGTGGCATTCCAGACCCGTCGATCGGTCGCGACCCGTCACGGCGCTTCACGAAGACCAGGTACACACAGATGGAATCTTCGGTCGCCACTGTGATCCGATTGACTCGGCTGCCTCAGGCCTTGATGCAGGTGTACGTTCCGTACACCGATCGATCGAAGCTCGCGGTCGCGATCTCAAACCCGGCAGCGCTGAGCATCGGCTCGAACAGCCAGCGAAAGGTGCTGTGCTCGGTGCGGATGTGCTCGGCGAAGTCCTCGCGCGTGTACCCCCG
>JACTVF010000455.1 GCA_019695435.1 Methanoregulaceae archaeon
TTAAGCTGTGACGGGAACACTGTACCATTAGCTAAACCCGCCCCAACGTCACTGATTGTCTGTGGGGACTGCATAAGAGGGGCCATACCATTAGTGGAAGGATGTTGGGCTTTCCATATTGCAGCTTGTGCAGTTAATGTTTTTGCGTCGGCGGTCTGTTGTTCCGTTCCGGCTTTCTGCGTCAAATCTTCACCTTGAGCATTATACTTATTTGCTTCGGCTTCATTCTTTGAGCCTATTGTTGGTTCGACATCCGCCTTCGCCTCGTTCAATTCGCCCATGCCGAATTTCCCAAAGGCCGTACCGAACGCCTGTAAATCTTGTGGCGTTGCACCTGCCTTCACATACGCATTGAGGAGTTGAGGCAATATCTGCCGGATAACATTTTGCGGCTGCGCTTGCACCGGGGATTGCCCCTGTTGTCCTTGCGCCATAGGAATTTGCCCGTTAGCGTTGACGATAGGTTGTGGCATCTGCTGCTGCGCTTGAGCTTGCTGCGCGTTTTGTTGAAGAACTTGCTGAAATGGTTGCCCCCATTTTATTTGAAGCTGCTGCATCGGAGATAACTGCTGCGCCGTATAAGGATTAACGCCTTGCGCTATCATCTGTTGCTGATCCGCTAAATCTATTTGCTGCTGTCGAATTGCCGGATTCGGCGGCCCCGCCATTGTTGTGCCATAATAGCCGGGCTGCATCTGCTGGGGTTGCCACTGCCCCCCGGCCATCGGTATCTGCCCGTTTTGATTCACGGCAGGCTGAACTTGTCCCTGCTGCGGTTGCTGCTGTCCTTGCGGTGAAAGCATACTACTGAAATCGACATTTTTTGCCGCGCCGGATAATGCCTGTTCGTGTTGAAGGGTATACTGCCCCTGCGCCAATTGCTGCTGCATCAATAGCCGCTGATCCGCCATGTTCGCAAGCGTGGCTGCGCTCTGCATGATCTGATCCGGCCCCTGTAGCGGGGGCAGGTAGTTCGGCGCGAGAGCGTTCAACTGGCTGTATGGATTTACCCCGGTATCGTATGCCATTTATATTCTCCTTTTATCCTAACATTGCTGCCAGTGAAGACAAATTCATACCTTGCCCATTTTGTCCAAACATATTACCCGCACTCTGTCCTAATGAATTTGCCGCGCTTGCCATGCCCTGACCGTACCCATAAAGCCCCTGCGCTTCGGCTTGTCCAGCAGCCCCGTAATTCTGGGCCATGTTCTGCCCGTACTGTGTTGCAAGCCCGGATAGGGTCGTTCCCTGCCACTGGCCGGCATTTGCCATGTTCTGTCCGTACTGGCTTCCATACTGCGCTCCAAGCTGCCCCTGCTGCGCTCCGAGCGACGAAAGAGTATTGGCCGCCCCGGTGCCGAGCTGCCCGACACCCATCATGCGCTGATAATTGGCTGCCTGATTTTGCGCCCCGGCCTGATACTGCGTGAGAGCTTGCCCGGCCCCGAATTGCTGCTGGTTCGCGTACTGGTTGAATCCCTGATTCTGGACTGACTGTGCCTGCTGGTTCTGGGCGAGATTCTGCTGAAACGCCGTATTATAGCTCTGGTTCGCAAGGCCGGTGCCGTACTGCATGAGTGCCTTCTGCGTGGCCCCGGAGAGGCCCAATCCCTGCCCCGCCTGCTGCGCGTTGACCGCTCCTAACCCCTGCTGTAGCTGAAACTGATACCCCGGCTGCTGCTGAAAATTGAACGCCTGCTGCGTACTCTGTGCGGCCTGGGGCATTGAAAGCGGATTCGAGGACGGATTATAGGAATACTGCGGATTATTGTACGCTCCGCTTAATACGCCCTGTGCGGCCTGCTGATTGGCTGCCATGCCCATGCCGTATAGCGGCTGCTGGTATCCGGCGGCGTTCCCGTATCCCTGCTGTAGAGCCTGATTCGCCAGTCCATACCCTTGACCGTAGCCGCCCATCATGTTTCCATAGGCGGTATTAATATTCCCTGTCGAAGTATTATACCCTTGCGTGAGCTGATCGCGGCCCTGCGCTAATCCGCCCTGAATGGCATGCGCGGCATCGAGGGATGAATTTGCGCCGATGATTCCATCAAAGAGACCCATAGGTTATCCTTTGCTATACCGTATAAATTCCGGCTATTTTAATCCATGTACTATTGTCAAGTGAGCGAACATATAGATTCCCAGAATAGATACCAACGGTCATTATGCTGCCGATTTTAAACCCTGCATTAATCGTAATCAACCGGCCGCGATGTATGGTAAAAGCATAACCGAATTTCAAGCTTGATTTCATACAAATATTCCGCTGTCGAAGCATAGAAGCCATACTGCCAATCTGAATACCAGACGTGAGGGCAATGTTCCGTTGCCGCAATACCGGCACCTGAGAGCCAATTTTCAGGCCGTTATTCATTGCCATTACACGGTGCCGTAATGGAACGACCGAAGCTCCAATTTTCAGACCACTACTTGCGGCAATAGCGCGGTTACGGGCCATCGTTGACGCAGAAGATATTTTCAATCCATTACTGATTGCGATAGCTCTGGTTCGCAGCATTGTTCCCGATGCGCCGATTTTCATTTTAGTTGAAACGGCGATTGGACGCTTCCGCAACATAGCCTCTGACGCACCGAACTTTAGTCCGCTGGCTAACGTTGCCTTCCGCGTCCGCAGCATCGGCACCGTAGCTCCTACCTTTAAGCCACTGTTGAGTGTCGGATTTCGAGTCCGAAG
>JACTVF010000456.1 GCA_019695435.1 Methanoregulaceae archaeon
ACCCTCACCTTGCTTCAGGCCGGGAAGCTCTCCCACTAGCTTGCGATCGGCGCCTACCTCTTGCACCCATTCCTCAAGCGCCTTGCGCTCGTGCACGCCGTTCACCTGGAGAACGCAGAGGCATTCGGTTTGCGATAAGACTTCCTTGTTTACCGACTGGGGGCGCTGCGAGATCATCGTCGCCCCGATCCCGTAATTGCGGCCCAAGCGAATGATGCTTTCAAAGGCTCCGAGCATCCGCGCTTCGTCCATTCCGTAACGCTGCGGAACGAATAGCTGCGCTTCCTCGATGAACAGGTGGACCGCCGATTTTTGAGTTTTCTTCAGGTGAAAGAATTCTTCGGCGAAGTCTGCGGCGAACCGCTTGCGCTCGCCCTGCCGAAATCCGGAAATGTCGAGGACGATGCAGATATTCTTTTCAACGACCAGCCGCGCGAACCTGGCGCCCGAGTCGGGCAGCACTGGAACGTCGCCATGCTCGCCGCCAGCAACAAAGATGTCTTTGCCTTTGCGCTTGCCATCGGCGCCGATGCGTAGACCAAACCAGTTGCCAACGCAATCGAGCACGACGGTCTGAGCTGCTGCGTCGAGCATCTGTTCGGCCAGGAGTTGCGCGAGATAGGTCTTACCTGCGCCCTTCCTGCCGATACAGGCGAGCGTCTGCGTTACCGCGTCGAGCGGTAAAGAGAGCGTCGAACTGATTTTGAGTTGCTTCATTAGAAGCGATCCTTGATCTTTTCTATGGGCCACGGCTGCTCGATAAAAAATTTGCCTACCTTCTGCCAAAAGGGGCAGCCAAAGAAACGCCGCACTACGCAGCGCGCCTCTACATACTCGCGCTGCTGCTGCTCGTCGGGCATTTAGAAATCCTCCTCCTCTTCCTCGCCTTCAGTGTCCTCTTCGAGAACATCGAGAGGCTTCGATACCTTGATCTTGACTGTCGTCTCCGGGATCGCCGCATCCTTTACAGCCTGGTCGAGAATCGCGCGCTTGTTCGTTTTCAGCTTTGTCTTGAGTGCGCTTCCTTTGATCTCGAGATCCCCAAACCACCAGACATCATCCGGATACGCGCTCTGCCAGTCGATCAGCTTGTCGGCGATCGGCATCTTGATAATTCCCTGGTCGTCTGTGGCAAGAGTTTTCCCGTCGACGTTCATCAGGAAAAGAGGCAGAATGAACCGCTCGCCGGACACCGGGCCGTACACGTAGGCTTTGCCGTTGTAATCGCGGAGCACGATAGGCCGTCCTGTCGCGTCGACGTGTTCCTTCATGGTTGCAGTGTTAATTTTGGAGAACGCGGAATACCAGAGCATGAACTTCAACCGCTCCTCGTAGGTGAGTTGCAGCGCCGGATTGTATTCGGCGATCGGGCAGGAACGATCGGAGAGTAGAGGACAATATTGGCAGTGGGCGCCTGGGATGGCTTCGATCGGGTTGCTGCGATCGTAATCGAAGTGGATCATCTTCTGGCGCTCACGCGCCGCACGCGCGGCCTCGATCAAGGCCGGCACATCCTTGCGCTCGAAGATGACTTCTCTCGTGAGTTTCTTGTAGCGCACGAAGTAAAGCCGGAAGGTGACCTTCTGACACCAGGGGAAATGCTGAAAGATGAATAGTGAGTACATCTTTGCTTGCAGCGTTTCGTCGGGATCGAATGGCCGGGGATGGCTTTTCCAGTCCGGAATGAGGATGGACGAATCTTCCGGATAAGCGTAGATTGAGTCGGGAATGCCGACAAATTCTGGAAGATCGCCCGTATCGCAGAGTTCGTGTCCAGGAATGGTCTTCGCTACGCACGTCGGCCGGAAATTCTTGTCGAGGCTCATGACGGTTTCGGTATCGACCAGGTGCGGATAGTCAACTTCGTAACTGTCGCGGACTCCGGAGAGAATGCGCGCGGCCTCGGCGCCAGCGCCCTTGGCAAGTTCGTCGAATGCCGCGTAATCGACGCGCACCTTGCGCTGCTTGCAGACTGATTGGTAAGCGCCGTGAACGCGGTGGATTTGCAGTCCTCTGGCAGACTCTACGCCGCCTGGTTTCTTGCGGCCTTTTATCACCGCTTCCACATAGAAGCGCGGGCACGCCATGATGAGTTCGGTAGACTGATGCGTCGGCGGAACCGGACTGGCTTTGATCTTGACCAATTTACCCATTTATTCCTGCTCTTTCCATGCGTAGCTTAAACGCGGCAATAGTTCTTTCCATTCTTTAGGTGTGCGCTTCGATGGTTCATCGAGGGTAACGCTAGGATTGCTCCATCCTTCCGGAGCAGGCTCAAACGCCATTTCAATAGCCTGCTCTGGAGTCACGTTACGCCTTGCCTTGCCAGTCGTCCCGGCAATGTAAGCACTGCGCCGCTTTGAGTTCGGGTAATAATTTACGAGACACGAACCGCTGAGGATCTGCAAGTGGCCCGCGCCGCGGTGCTCGACGCGCAGACCGCGCTTCTCGGCGAGTTTAACGAGTGTGTCCAAATTAGAACCTTAGATTCGGCTGCGATGTGTCGATCGGCTTCGGCGCGTTCGCTTCCCGCTTCGGCTCGTCGGTTTTAGTTTCGGGTGCCTGGGCCGCAGCCTTTTTGCCGCGCCGCGCTGTCGGGTTTCCTTCTGCCTGGCTCGCCGCGGCCTTGCCATTCGATTCGAGAGGCGCCGCCTGTTGCTTGAAATAACTCAGAAGCGCATCGGAGCGGCCTGAGTATT
>JACTVF010000457.1 GCA_019695435.1 Methanoregulaceae archaeon
ACTCATACGTAGCGGGATCCTTGAGGATGGCAGCAATATGGATCCCGCTCTCGTGTGAGAACGCGAGTTCACCGGTGACCGGCTTATTTTTGGGGAGCGCAATGCCAGAGTACTTCTCCACCATACGGGAGAGGGCAACGAGATGCGAGAGGTCGTACCGGTCGATACCGCCCTTCTGCCGGAGAATGATAAGCACCTCCTCAAGGGAGGCGTTGCCCGCTCGCTCGCCGATGCCATTTACCGTGGTATGGAGCTGGAATGCCCCTGCCTCTGCAGCGGTGATCGTATTTGCGACCGCACAGCCCATGTCGTTGTGGCAGTGGGCGCAGAACGGCCGGTCAACCGACGCGACAAGATCCGTCATGATCGTACGCATCTCATCAGGGATGAGGCATCCCACGGTATCGGCAAAACTGAGCAGGACGGCCCCGTGCTCGGCGGCCCTCCTGTACACCTCTTTGAGGAATACCGGATCGGTCCGCGATGCGTCCTCAGCGGCAAACCGCACCTGAACGCCGTGATCCCGCGCAAAATCAATCATATAAAGGGCATCGTCGAGAACCTGTTCGCGGGGTTTTTTGAACTTGAGCCTGACGTGGAGATCCGACGTCGGGATAAAGATGGAGACCATCGTAACATCACATTCGATAGCAGCCATGATATCCGGTTCCCGCGCCCGGGCAAAACCGCAGATCCGTGCATCAAGACCGAGATTTGCGATGGCCTTGACACATCTTTTTTCATTCTCCGACACGGCCGGGAACCCGGCCTCGATCACTTCTATCCCGATGGCATCCAGGGTCCGGGCGATATCCACTTTTTCTTCGCAGGAGAACGACACGCCGGGTGTCTGCTCCCCGTCTCTCAACGTCACATCACAGATCTCAACATTCCACGGTTTCATGGAGTGCTCCTTTCGGACATTCCGCTTCCACAACCACGGTCAGGGGCCTATCCACAGGCCGGATGATCTCGCGGAGGCAGCATTCATCTTCCGCCCGGCAGATGACCGGGTCTGCCCAGGCAAGGTAGGGGATGGGATCGCCGGCGGGCTGGCCGCCGGTCATCGCAGCACAGTGATTCTTCATCACGATGCACAGGAGTGGAAGTCTCTTCTCATACACATCGATCAGGGCATTGATACCCGAGTGGAGCAGTGCGTAATCCCCGATAAGCGCCACGTGCGTGCTCCGTGCAGCGACTGCGATGCTCGAACCCATGCCGTAACTGGCCACACCCAGTTCGTACGGGGGGTTCAGTCCGAACACCGAGCACCCGGCATCGCAGATCAGCTGCATGCCACGGTTTTTGAGGGTATCCAGTAACGGCTTGAACGGACAGGCTGTACAGAAGGTCTTGTAGAACCCCCTCACTTTCCTCGATTCCGGCGGTTCCTGCAGGTCCGGGGGCAAAACTGCCCTGTGATCCCGTACAAACGGCCGGCCGTACTCGCGCACTTCATGCGCCTCGGTAGTACCAGAGGGCGGCGGGTGGACGGTTACGACCCTGCTTTCTCCCGGTGCCGGGCCGGCGCCGAGCGGTTCGCGTTTCCACCGGTTCAAGGGAGATGATGCCGACCACGCAAACATCTTCCGGTAGAGATTTTCAGCAGCCATTGACCGGCCATGCATCGTCCATCCCCTTTCAGCAAGCCGGCCTTTCCGGTCGCTGCGCAAAACAACGGTCCCGGTCGCCTCGGCGT
The DNA here is from genome assembly GCA_019695435.1 of Methanoregulaceae archaeon. Taxonomy (GTDB): domain Archaea; phylum Halobacteriota; class Methanomicrobia; order Methanomicrobiales; family Methanospirillaceae; genus Methanoregula. The sequence continues at coordinate 1,703 of JACTVF010000457.1, forward strand.
CAAGCAGCTGCGGCGTAAGCCGGAGCATGGCGACCCGGGAAAATTCTTCCGATGCCTCAAGCGCAGCCTCGACACCGGTATAGCAGGAAGAGTCATCCGGCTCGATCACGGGAATCTCTGCCAGTTCACCGTAATACCGCGAGTCCTGGGCGGTCTGGGAACCCTTCGCACCGGGATCGTCTCCGGCAACAAGGAGAACGCCACCTATAAGACCCTGCGCCGTTGCCCCGCAGAGAGGATCTGCGCAGGCATTGACGCCCACGTTCTTTACGATGACCGCCGCCCGTTTCCCGGCAAGCGAGTCCCCCAGTGCATACTCAAGCGCCGTCTTCTCGTTTATCACCATTTCCGCCCCGGAACGTTCACCAAGTCCGGTGATCGGATAACCGGGCACCGTATACCGGCAGTCGGTGCAGGCACGCAGTGCCTCTGCAAGCGCTTCTACCCCCTTCATTCATCCCTCCCCGGCACCAGATCGCAGCCGGCGCAGTTCGTGCACATCGTCAGCGCTATGGTGGGGTCGAGTCCTGCAGCGGCAAGCGCACGGCTGTGCATGGCATAGATGTGTTTCAATCGTTCTGCTGACGGTCGGGACGCGCCGGTACACCCCGCTACCGGGTTGAGCGGCCGCAGCACCGGGATCACCCCATGCGATGTGAGCTGGTTGATGCAGGCCTCCATCTCTGCGTCATTCTCACCAAGACCAATGATGACATTGGAAAATACCCTGCCCTTACCGAAGAGTTCCACGGACCGGTCGAGAACCCGCCACAGCCGGTCGTAGTCAAGACCCGGGCACATCTCTGCAAAGAGTACCGGGGTTGCTGCCTCGATGTTAAATTTTACCTCGGCCACACCAAGAGCAAAAAGTTTCTCCGGGGTCTTTTCGGCGGGGTAGATGGATACTCCTATGGGCAGGTCAAAGAATAAGAGGTGCCGGATCACTTCACAGACATAAGCCTCTTCATTCTCAATACTTCCGGCAACGCCGCTCG
>JACTVF010000458.1 GCA_019695435.1 Methanoregulaceae archaeon
TGTCTACATCGAGCAGGACAGCGATGCCCAGAGAGCCGTCATGGAGTTTATCTGATGAAGCGTTCCCAGATACAAGACGCCGCGATCGTCAGCGGTCGGCTGACCGAGATCGAGCGGATATACAAGATCATCGAGGAGGGCCGGCGCTACAAGCACGTCAAAACCGTGGGGCTTGACTTCGTTGCTGTCGGCCATGAGAGCGAGGGCGGCTCTATCTCGCTGGACCCGGGAACGGCCCTGAAAATCCTCGGGCAGCTCCAGGCTGAGGATGAGGCTACGTTGCAGCTCATGGGAGTTGAGAAATGACGACCGAGAGCACCGCTGACCGCGCTTTGACGAACCAGGAGAAGCTGAAGGCGTTCGCCGAGGCGGCGCTGAAGCGCATGGGCCTCCTGGATGCCGACACGACGCCGCAGCAGGATATCGCCGGTGCCGCTCTTCTGGCGAAGCTCCAGAACGCGGAGCGGCTAGCGCCCCGGCATCCGGGGACGCCGCGCGCCGCTGAGACGACTATCATCTTCACCGGCGCGACATTCCTCCGCGCAGACCTGAAGCCGGGCGGGCAGCCATTCTTCGTGGAGCGGGGGATGGACCGCAAGACCCTCTATGCTGCCACCCGGGCTCGGCCCCGCGGCAAGCGGGAAGGTGGACCGGGCCGCCCGGAGCGTGGATATGCCTTCCCGGCTGGCGTGGCGCAGGAGTGGATCGGCTCGCTTATGGACGACTGGGCGGCCGAGAAGGGGGCCGAGGAGAAGCCACCGCTGCGGCTCCTGACCGTGCCGCGCTCAGCGCCGTTAACGGCGTGGAGGGGGAGGAGGGGGTAAAATCGCTTTTCTAGGGTTTAGACCCCTCCCCTGGCACCCCTGGGATTAAGCTTACTATCCAACTGGCGTATCGTTACTGATACCGCTGAAGATTTTTCTTTGTTCACGCTCTTTCTTGTTGCAATTAACCAACGAGAGTGACTACATTTCTCTTGTGAACAAGAGGAGTGCCTAACATGCTAACAGCAATCGTGCTAGTCGCCTTAGCCTTGCTAGGCGTCAATAGTCTGTTTAACCGCTTTCGGCATTGTCGGCATTGCTGCCCGACTTGTGGCGCGACCGCGGCGGAGCGGGAACAAGAAGCGGCGCGGCATTGGGTACGGCCGCCTTGCGGAGGTGCAAACCATGAATAACTCGCCTTACCTTGACCTACCGTGCCGTACCTTGGCGCGCGCCATTGCGGATATCAGCTTGGCGAAATCGCCGCTTGGCGTTTTAGATCATGCTTACGGTCTATGCCTTGATGTTTGCGCGCCGGCCGCCGTTCATTCTACTTTGCGGGAGGTGACTGCTATTCCTCGCTCCCGCATGTAGCAGCCTCGCGGCGGCCGGGAGGATCCGCCGCGAGAGTGCTGCATACCGCAGCGAACTAGGAAAAGGGCTTAGACAATGGCGCACGCAATCACGCAACTAAACGGCCGGGCTTCTATGGCATATATCGGAGAGAAGCCTTGGCATGGTCTCGGGCAGGCTTTAACCCCAGGTCAAACAATCGAGACCTGGGCGCGCGAGGCTGGCATAGATTATCGGATTTGCCGCTCCCGCGTTCGATTTGGCGACGCGGCCGATCCCCAAATTTGGGATGAACGGCATGTCTTCTTTAGGTCTGACACTAAGAAGCCTTTGGGCATAGGCTCGGATGGCTTTCAGCTAGTCCAGCCGGCGGAGGTACTGGGCTTCTTTCGGGACCTTTGCGCTGAGCATGGTTTCACGCTTGAAACCGCAGGGACGTTATATGATGGCGCGAAGTTCTGGGCGCTCGCTCGCTTGCCGCTCGATTTCACTTTGCCCGGGCGCGACCAAGTATCCGGATATGCCCTATTGGCAACTAGCTGCGATGGTAGCCTAGCGACTACTGGGCAGATTACCAGCGTTCGGGTAGTTTGCGACAATACCTTGCGTATGGCGACGGCATCGGGCAAGGATGCAATCAAGGTGCGCCATTCTAGCGTTTTTAACGAGACCAAAGTCAAAGTGGACATGGGCTTATTGCAAGGTCAATGGCAGGCTTTCGCGGACAACGCGCGCAAGCTGGCAGCTCGCAAGATCACGCGGGCGGAGGCTGTCAAAATCCTTGTGGACGCCATTGGTGATCCGGAAAAGAAGATCGAAGACCAGCCTAACGCGCGGCCGATGGGTCAAATCCTTGAGCTATTTGACGGTGCCGCGCGCGGCTCCGAGCTGGATAGCGCCAAGGGTACAGCCTGGGGTCTCGTTAACGCCGCCACGGAATTCGCGGATCACTATGCGGGCCGAAGCACTAATAGCCGGCTTAACTCGGCATGGTTCGGCACGGGCGCGGCTCGCAAGGCGGCCATCTTTGAGAAAGCGCTTGTTATGGCCGATGGTACAATAGAGCATCGGCCATTTACGGGTGCCGAGTTATTGGATACGGTTCTAGACCAGCCGGTTAACGACCAGCCTTACTAAGCCCGAGCCTGCGGCGGCCGGCCGAAAACCGGCCGCCGCTTTTTTCTCGTAAACGCCTAAGCTTTATCCGGATCAGCTTTCCTTGTTCGTGGCCGAGATCGGCCAAGGTTGGATCAGCTTTCCCAAGGCGTCTGGGTAAGACGCTAGTTTTGCCGGGAGGCAATCCCGCCTCTCGGTTCTTTTCAACGGAGGTTGACGTAATGTTCGACAAGGTAAAGACTT
>JACTVF010000459.1 GCA_019695435.1 Methanoregulaceae archaeon
GGCCCTCGGCGGCTGCGAGTTCGGCGAAGGCTTCATCGAGTGCTGGAGCGTCGATGTGGAAGTCGACGAGGCGGGTCTCGACATGGATCGGAAGTGTCGCCCCGTCGGCGATCGAGCGCTCCACCGAGTAGTGGTTAAGTACACCATCGGGGTCGTCCGGGTCGCCAAAAGTCGCCCAGGTGTTGCGGTCGTCGGTCGAGATCGGCGTGCCCGTTAGCCCGATGAACTTCGCGTTGGGCAGGGCCTCCCGCATGTCGAGGCCGAGACGGCCCTCCTGGGTGCGATGGGCCTCGTCGACCATCACGACGATGTTTCGCCGCTTGTTGAGCAGCCCCGCACCCTCGAAGCGAAAGATCGTCGTCACGATCACGCCCCGCGCATCGTCCTCTCCAAGCAGGCGGCGCAGCTCATCCTTGGTCTCTGCGACCTTCATCGAGGGGATCCCCACGGAGGTGAACTCCGAGCGCGTCTGCTCGATCAGCTCCAGGCGATCCAGCACGACGAGGATCGTCGGGGCGTCGAGGTCGCCCTGCTGGCGGAGCTTGGCCGCCGCGAAGGCCATGAGCAGGGTCTTGCCCGAGCCCTGGTGGTGCCAGACGAGGCCCTGGCGGCGCTGCGGGTCGCGCACCCGGGCGACAATCGCCTCTACGGCCTCGACCTGAGGGTAGCGAGGGATGATCTTGATCTCCGTACCACCAGCGGTGGAGCTGCGTCGGGAGAACAGCGTGTAGGTACGGGCGATGTCGAGGAGCATCGCCGGGGCCAAGAGCAGCTCAACCGAGTGCAGCGCCGAGGCGAGTCCGGGAAGTGGCAGCAACTCGGTCGTCTTCGACCACGGGAGCCAGGTTTCGGGGGGTTGGCGGATCGCGCCGTAAAGGAAGGCCTTGCCCTCAGTGACGAACGAGAGCACGTTTGGCACGAAGAAGCCCGGGGTCTTCACCTCATACGCGTCGTGGATGTCCGTCGCGCCGTTGAACCAGGACTTGCTCTCGCTGTCGGGAGTCTTTGTCTCGCCGACCACGACGGGGAAGCCATTCACCCACAGCACGAGGTCGTAGCGGCGTTTCTCGGTGCCCGGCTCGTAGCGCACCTCGGTGGAAACGACAAGGTTGTTCGTCAGTGGGTCGTCGAAGTCGATGAGTTGGACGGGAACGTAGTGGTCCATCCCAACGAAGCGCATCGTGCGCCGACCGCAAAGCCAGGCGATCATCTCCTCGTTTGCCGCGACGAGACCGTCGTTTGCGGCTGACAACAGGACCGCGCGGAGGCGCATCAAGACTTCCTGAACCCGCTCCGACTGATCCGCAATCACGGGATTCAACTGGATGAGCGCGTCGGTGACCCAGTCCTCGGCCATCACGTCATCAAGAGCACGGGGGATGGAGTTTGCCGGCGCGAAGTGCCATCGGAGGTCGCGCCTAGTCAGTCGGTCAACCAATGCCGCCTGCACGGCCGATTCGTTGATGCCCCCGCCTTCTGACATTGATCAGGCGCTCAGCAGCTCGTCGTATGAAGCCGGGATCTCATGGTCTCCCGATAGCAGGTCGGCGAGAAAAGCAGAGCGAAGGGTGCGAAGCGTTGTAGCCAGCGACACAGTGTCGGACGTGTCCTCATTGACCGCTGAGATCAAGTCGACGATCCGCTGCTGCTCGTCGAGCGGGGGGAAGGAGACGCACAGTGCTCGAAGACTCGGGCCGTTGAGCGTCTTGCCCTTTACGGCCCTTCCTGCGAATTCGTCCATGTCCAAAGTGGATAACCACAATGCCAAGTATCTCTCGGTGACGTCTCTAGTCGTGCATCGGAGCCACGCGATGGCTTCGTTGGGAAATAGGTCGATCCCTGCGAAGCCAACGCGACCCAGGGTCAGCTTAAAACTCATCAGAAGCGAACCTGCTGGGACCCGCCTTGCCTTTCCTTCAAGCTCCGCAAGCGTCGTGACGCCTTCACGACGAGGAATCACGGTCACGTCTGTCATGTCCGCGATCGTGCAGAAGGGTCTATCCAGATTGTCGGTCCAGTATTCGGGCTTGTCTCGGGGAGGCGTCCTGCCAATGGCGACTTCAGCGATCTCGTCAAGCGTTGTCCTTCTCCACCCTTCTCGCATAGCTCGTTGCTCGCTCAACAGCTCACCAAGCAGACCCCACCTCGACTGATCGGCACGTGCGGTCACCTCCTCCGCCGCCTCGATCGCTTCGTCGACCACTGCGATCAAGTCGACGATCCGCCGCTGCTCGTCGAGCGGGGGGAGCGCTACCTCCCAGTCAGCGAAACGCTCCTCCTTCCATCGGTTTCTGCTTGTCGCTGTCGAGCCGGTCGACTGCCTTTCGATGACTGCCCATACCGATGGTCTACACATCACCAAGTTGATGAACTCAACGAGTGTCTGGCTCTTGTCAACCTGGAACACGGGAAATTCACCGGAGACGAAAGACTTATCGAATTCGGCTCCGATCACTCCGAATGACCCCTTCCATGCGAAGAGGCGGTTGTAGATCAGGTCACCTGTTTGCACCTCGTAAAGACGTGAGGCCTTGATCTCACCGCCTACGCCGGTTTCCCTATGGAACGGGCCTTGGCCGTACCAGCGCACGCCGAGGAGCCTGTACCTCGATCCCCGCGTAACTCGCCTTTCTCGCTTGACCTGGCACGTAATCTCGCCGAGCCTCACCTGCCGCCACCCCTCACGCATAG
>JACTVF010000460.1 GCA_019695435.1 Methanoregulaceae archaeon
TTTCCGGTTACCAATTGGACGCAAATCGTATAGCCTATGCTACTCTGCGCGGTACGTCGCGGAAACCACCTTCGGACACCGACCCCGAGCGGGGGATGGGGCTTTACTACATCAAGACGTTGACCGCCGAAGTTGGGGGGTATCTGGTTATACGGGCTTCGGAAGCATCCGTCATGTTTCAGCGGGATGTGGATACCGGTCGCATGAAGCTCGAGCCGCGGCCCGTGGAAAAGCTTGAAAGAGGAAACCTGCTGAAGATTTTCCTGCCGTTGGCGAAGCAGCAAAGCATGGCCAAGTCCGTATGAGAGGTCGGCGTCAGACTTATTGGTGGGCATAAATGAACAACGCATCGAATGCCCACGTTATCAAGTTCGTCGGACACAGTGAGGGCTTTCGGCTCACATCTCCTGACTGGAACAAGCAGGGCCGGGTTTACCGGGCTTTGCTGAACGAACTGCACCTTCCGGACGCGTTCGCCGAATTCGAGCATGCAATTGCAAACGAGAAACCTGCTGATCTGGCGAGAGAACTACATGAAGCAATAACCAGAAACTTGTCGGACATTGCTGATTGCTCTGTTCGTATTATCGACGTCACAAGCTGTAGGCTTGGCATCAATATTCTCGATGCCATCGTCCCTGACTTGAAATTGGTGGCGGAGAATGTGAGGAGCGCGGCCATAGTTTTAGTCCCTTCAGATTACTTGCCCGCGATCCAAGCCTCGCCGCACATCGCAGAGTTGGCGCAGACCCTCACCAGCGACAAACGTGCTGTGTTCTTCGTTGACCAAATGGGCAACACGTACACAGTTGGCGAGTGTATGGGTCTGAAACTGCCTAACCCAGTTGCTTTGATTCTGCAGTTCGCTGCGCCGCCAACGCTCAACGAGTTTAGCAAGAAAGCCATACGGCAGTCTCACCGCTGGTTTGGGCACTTCATTATGCCGAGCGGCGCCCACGTCCGTACGCATTACGACTGCTACCCCGGCGTGCTTCAGGACGATTGGCTGTTCAGGTACATCGTTAACGAAGCAGCAAAGATCATCGAGGAGTTGAAGCCGGACACGTTGGTTGGATTTGGCTTGGCGGAGTTGTCCGTTATGCACCTCGCCTGCCAAATGGGTGGCCAGATGAAGCTAGCCTATGTAATGCAGACGCCGGCATCCACGGCCTACCTTGATAAGATTCCGCGTGGTTCAAAAGTTCTCCTCGTCAGCGATATGATATTGACGGGGAACACGGCCGATACAATTCGGGAGGAAATCATCAAGACAGATTCTGAAGTTGTGGGATTGATGACACTACTGGCGCTTTCCAATTCCAACCCGCACATCGATGCTGATGTGCCGGTTCGTCCTCTCTGTACTGTAAATAGAACATTCTACCGCTCACCAGATGAGTGCCCATTGTGCCGTTGTGATTATCCGAAGACAGAAGTTCGCACGCTTGCCGATTTCCGTCACCTCCCAGAATCCGTGCATCCGTACGATTTTTGGGAAGCGGTGCATGAGACAGAGGCATTCTCGGTAGCTCACCGAGAACACGATGGTAAACACTACACGTACTACGTCGACATAGACAAACTGTGTTCGATGTACGCCGCCCCCATTGCCCGTCAGTTGGTGCACCAACTCCGGGATGTATTCGCGGTGGCCCGCCCCAAAATCATCATCTATCCCGAGAGTAACGCTGCTAGAAAAATGGCAGAGGCCGTAGCCCGAGAATTGCATGTCGAGCGCGTTGTGCCAATTCCGAGGGGCTACCTCAGCACACTTCCGATTACCGACCGTTTCGATTTACCTCAAGCTCTGACCATGATCCGGGACAAACAGGTTCTCGTGGTTGATGATGGGTGCAACACGCTCAAGACGATCTCTGCAATAGAAAACCTCCTACATCGTGTCCACGCAACATCACTCGGCTACTTGGTTGCTTTGAACCGTGCGAACATTGAACTCACATCTAGGAAGGTTGATGAATCGAAGGGCAAGTTTCAGTTCTATTATAATTGGCCGGTCGCGACATACAGGAGCGCGGTCGATTGTCCAGAATGCAGTGCCGTCTGATTGAAGGATGAAGTGAGCATGAGCACGCGCGATCCAATCGATTTACGCCCATTGCTGAAGGAATTCGCCGATAAGCCCGAATTTGAGGGCCTCGTACTCGATTACCAAAAACACACCGGGCGCGAGATGCACGAGTTGCTGGCCCAAATCCTCGATGACTACTGGGGCAGTTTCAAAGACCCGTACTCGCTGATGGAAATTGTGTTCAGGCTGGCACGCAAGACAGCGACAGTCACAACGACACTTGAGAAACACGCGTCGGATAAACACGAGGTTATGAAACAGGAGGGAAGGGCTGACGAGCTCAGATTCCACGAAATCATTTCGCATGCTCGCGTGAAGAAAGCCGGTAAGAAGCCCGCCCCAACTCCAAGAGGTGCGACCAAAAAGGAAACGGCGGCGCAGCCGGAGTCGCGGCCAGAAAAGCCTCAGAAGAGAGGGAAAATGAAGGTAACGGTTCTTTTTTTGGCCGCGAATCCGAGGGGGACAGACCCCTTGCGACTGGATCAGGAAATCCGGGATATTGATACCGAACTGCAGAAAGCGCCGCATGGCGGGGCATTCGATCTGAAATCTGATTGGGCCGTCCAAGTTGAGGATTTGCAGGGAATCATCCTCAGACGCAA
>JACTVF010000461.1 GCA_019695435.1 Methanoregulaceae archaeon
ATCCTTGGCGATACCGGGATTGAGCTTTTCCAAAGCCGCCCTCAATCTCGGCACCAGTACCACGTCGGCGGTCGTTTCCCGGCCCAGCGTGGCATTGGTCGTACCGACTTGCTCGTTGAAGCAGTTGGCGGTGGAGTAGCCAAGCGTGCCAAATAGGGCGATGGCTGGCTGTTCCACGAGGGCATTTTCGGAGAAGTCGATGTTGGTCATCGGGGTTACTCCGTCATGGCCACGGCTTCGGCGGTTTCGATGTCGAGGTCTTCCACGTCCAATTGGCCGGAAATCAGTTTGGGGAGAAGGAGGTCACGGGTAGTGCGGAGGTTCCGAATCCGTTTCATGTTTAACTCGATACCCTCCTCTGCCACTGCCGCAAAATCCGCAAAACGCTGCTGCATCCAAAGTGGCGGGAGCACGATTTCAAAGTCACGGAGAGTGCCAAGATTGATGTGAGGAACCCCAGATGAAACAGCCAGATTCTTTATCCGGGTGTTGGCATCGGATGACCTCAAGACGTAAAAGACATATTCACGCTTCGCTTTCACATCGCTCAGCGTGACCTTCATCTGGCTTTGCGATATAATGAACCGATCATAACCGATATTGTAAGGGATCATTCCAAGCTGGCCTAGTGTCCCTCTCTGTGTAACAACAATGTCTCCCGGTCGTGCAAGATTTGCTCTAAGCTCCTCGGCCTTTTCTTCTGAAACGAATACGAAGTCGTCAGGCCGAAAGCGTCCTGTCTCTGAAAGGTTGGTTCCACGAATCACTGGAACACCATTCTCGGTGTAATCCTTCGTTCCGAGATTGGAACCAAAGGGACCACCGATAATGGCGTATGGCTGGTCAGCTTTGAGCGAGTCGAGTCGTACAACTTGCCACCCCGTAGGAATCTTCCCCAGTGGCGAATCAACGAACTTGAGCTTTTCGTGGCCGGGGAAACGGAACTCAACGAACCACTCCCGATAAATCGCCTCGGCCATCGCTTCCAGAACGGCAATGCGGCGGGTGTTGTTCTCGATCAGGTCGTCGTAGGCGGAAAGGAGCGAAGCGATCTTGCATTGGGTGGGGAGGGAAGGAAGCGGTGGCAAGGGTAAAGACCGTACATCCTCCATGTTAAGATGTGGAACAGTCACGCCGTTTGTCAGGCCGTGTATAATGCCCTGTACTTCATCCCCAATCAAAAGGTATGTCAGGTAACGTGGGCTAACCAGTTCAGGATTTGGCCGAATTAACAGCGTTCTTTGACCCAAGCATGGGTAAAGACCCTGGGGCACCATAGCAACATTGCCGACTGGTGCTTCACGGGCCATGATTAAGTCACCATATTGCGGGACAGCACGCCGGGTCCATAGTTGGTAAGTATCTTCGGAAACACGATTAACGCCATCTAGCAAGAACACTCCCCGTCCGATGTTAGGAGTTCGGATTGAGGGATAACCTTCCGCCTGTGTCGGTGCAGTCTTATGTTCGCAATCAACTATTAACTTGCACAAAGCGTCAAGTTTCATGTGGCCGACTCCAACAACTTGGCCACGTTGCCCGAAATCCGATCCTCCAGTTCCAGTGCCTCGCTGTTGAGGACTTCCAATTCTTCGTTCAGTTCCTCTAACCGTTCGGCAAAGTCGAAATCATCCTCCCCCTTCTTGGCCACGCCAACGTATCGGCCCGGATTGAGACTCCAGCCTTGGGCTTCAATCTCGGCCAAGGGTTTGACTTTGCACAACCCCGGCACATCGACATACTTCAACTTGGGGAATGTTTCCTTCAGGATTGGTTCAGGGCCAGGATATTCTTCGTCCTCCCCAGCTACGAATTCCGGTTTCTCGCCCCGATAGAGGCGAACAATGTTGGCGATGTACTCGATCTGCTTGGGGCTAAACTTACGGTGTGCCCGATCCACTTGCCGGAAAATGTGCCGGGCGTCAATGAACAGCACCTTGTCCTTGCGATCCGTCTTCCCCTTGCCCTTGTCGAAGAACCAGAGCGTACAGGGCAGCGTCACCGTATAGAAGAAGTTTGGCCCGATGGCAATCATCACATCGACGGCACGGGCCTGGAGCAGTTTCCGCCGAATCTCCATCTCCGATTGCCGGGCGTCAGCGGCGGAATTGGCCATGACGAACCCGGCCCGCCCCTTGGCGTTCAGCGAACTGTAGAAAAGTTGAATCCAAAGGTAGTTGGCGTTGTCGGCCTTCGGCATCCCAAACGGAAACCGGGGCTCGTCCTTGATCTTCTCTTTATCCACCTTATCCACGTTGAACGGTGGATTGGCCATCACGAAGTCGAACTTGCCCGTGCTGCCGTGGAGGTCTTCATAGTAGCTGTTCCCCTGCCGGATGTCGCCGGAAAGGGCATGGACGGCAAGGTTCATCAAGCACAGGTGCCGGGTTTCATCCACCCGCTCCTGGCCATAGACCGAGATTTCCACGCTGGGATTGTTCTTGTGGGCCTTGATGAAGTCGGCACTCTGAACAAACATGCCGCCCGACCCGCAAGCTGGATCGTAAATGCGACCGTGGTACGGCTCGATGACTTGCACGATCAGCTTGACCAGGGACGTGGGTGTGAAGAACTCGCCACCCTTTTGGCCTTCAGCACGGGCGAAGTTGCCGAGGAAGTATTCGTAAATCTTGCCGAATGTGTCCCCCTCGACATCCATTGGAATCAGTGAGAACGTCTTCAGCAGA
>JACTVF010000462.1 GCA_019695435.1 Methanoregulaceae archaeon
AAAGTCGGCCAACAATCGCTCAACCACGCCTCTACCCCCATCAAAGGCCATGTTTCCAGAATATTCAACAACCCGCGCAAAGTGCGAATTATACTTCTGATTAAGCACCCTTCCAATCTCTCTCAATATCCTCAGTCTCTCCTGAAACATAGGTATCAACATATTGCCTTCAAACAGTGTCTTCAACTCACCCTCAGAAATCCTTGCGAGATACCTGCCATCGAGCAACGGCACTCCCCCGTCAATTCCCCGTTTCAATGCGGCCCACATCCCAAAGGCGCCCTTGAAAGGAATCCCGGCATACTCGGTTTCATACTTTATTCCAGTGCTGAAGTCTGAAAAAGCGAAGTTTATTGAATTCCCAAGCAGGAAGAATGCCATCGTATCCCTGTCTGTCTGCGACGGAAATACCGGCGCCTTCCAATCAGGAACGATCAGTTCTTCTCTAGCATATTTCCTTGCGACTTCCTTCAATTTGGTCCAATCTATTGAAACATGCACGGATTTTCTGACAACAGGTCTTACGGATTCTAGTACAGGATTAGGGTCTCGCGTGATAGGTTTATAGGACATACATCATCACTGCAAATTTTGATGCGCTCGTTCTCATATTTAAATATGGTTGTTTTGAGAGACCCCAGAGTCTGATAGCCGCTACCGAAATCACAATCCGATTATGGCGAGCACGAGATTCCCGAAGAGAAGCGAGATGATGACCCCGAAGAATATGAATAATGAGAACGGAACCGAATCGCGATACACCGGTATTCTCTTCCTGACTCCCCTAATCTCCGATATGAGCTTCTTCGAGGCGAGGCGACCGAATTTCGACCTCTTCTTGAAATACGCTATGTCCTTCTTGTTCATCAGATTTGTGGCTATCATGTCCCCGTCCTCGAGCCCGCTCGGATAAATGAAGTCGACCATGCCGAGATACACCCTTCGCTCGTAAACCATTATTATCACCGATGAGACGGCCAGCAGCAACAGCAGGGCCGCGCCAAGAATGCTTATCCCGTAGGTGAGCTTTATTGCTATTATGAAAACCAGGTAAGCAGCGAACAGCATGATCCCTGATCTGAAATTCTTGCCTCCGGATTTTTGGGCATCCCTCGGCGGTTTCTTTATCCCGATGTAGTAGATTGGTATGAATATGAGCGAGGTATAGCCGGCGGCTATCAGGACGGACAAAATGAAAGGCATGTTCCACTGGTACACGTTGCTGTACAGCGGCAGCATCTGCGTTGGCATCACCAGCGCTATGAACACGAACTCCAGGACGTCCCCGCCTCCGAGCAGCCCGTACCTGTACAGCACGTAGCCGAGCAACCCAACGATCACCGCAACCGAAAGATCTATGAGCAGACCCAATCCGCTGTTGGCGAGCAGGGCCAGTGCCACGCCAAGCCCGATCGTGGCGTACACAAACAAATTCGGAACGTTCCTCTTGTTGAATACGTCGAACATCGCATACACAAGCGCTACCAGAATGAGAATGGAGATTTCGATTTCTTGGTATGGCAGCATAGAGAAACAGATTCTTTTTGTAGGAAAAGTTTAAATAGGATAACCTACAACGAAATATGAGAAAGTGTTGTAGATGCAGAAAAGTTCGAACTGCGTAATGACGGCAAGTGGCTCACTGTCAGGAGCCTTGCTCAGGAATTTTGCGCACAAGAACCCAATATCAACAGTGATGTGCAACTACATATTTGTTGCATAAGAGCAACTAACGGAAATCCTTTTTTTGTGGTGCTCTTATGCCTATACAAACTACTAGTGTTGAAAACGTTGGACAACTCCGAGTCACTGACAAGGAGTTGATGCTGCTGTACGAGATAGGGTTGAACCTCATCCCGACTGCCACCGACTTCGTGGACTACGTGTCATCGAAGTACCAGATGTCTCCGAGCGGGGTGTGGTACACGCTAAAGAAACTCAAAAAGGGGCGCATAGTCGACTTCACCGAAAAGGGCGAGGAGCCAAAGCCGCTCGGCCTCACCACGTTCGGCATGAGGGTCATAAGGAGCCGGGTGAGGGACGTTGGGGACAGGCAGTACCATTACGTAACCATGTCGATAAACGCATAGACTCGAAAAATAGGAATACGTAGTTTTATTTGTTTATTTCTTTTATTTTTTTCACGACCTTATCCACGTTGTCAGTAAACTTGCTTACGGTTGAGGTGTTGGCTATCACGTAATCCGCATCGTTTATTATGTGCATGACTCCGTGCTTCTCCTCGGACTTCGCCTTCATGAAACCCCTCCTCTCCCTGGTATCTAGCCATTTGAAGGCCTTGTAGCTCTTCGGGTCCTCCGGCTTTCCCCTTGCCTTCAACCTGCCGTACCGCATCTTCATGGGCGCGAGCAGCGCTATTATGTAGATGTTCTTCAGGTGCTTCTTGAGGTAGTCCATCTCGTAGGTGCTTCTTATCCCCATTATCGCAACATGATTCACGCCCTTTCTTATCTTCCTCAAGGCGTGCCTCGCGTAAACGTCCTTTCCATACTTCTGCCTTATCTTCCTTGTGAATTCCCTCGTCCCTATGGGGTCGAACCTGGATATGTGGTTCTTCTTGAGAAGCTCGCGCCATATGTCCCCAAGCTCTATGACCTCGAATCCCTTCCTCTTGAGCATCTCAGCTACCATGCTCTTACCCGACGCCGGGAGACCGACTACGGT
>JACTVF010000463.1 GCA_019695435.1 Methanoregulaceae archaeon
CTCCATCTCCCTCTCGACCGGAGCCCGGTGATCGCCCGGATCCTCGGAGCGCTCCGCGATCACCACTACCGGGGCGGCCTGATGCTTGAGATCGACGACCTCAATTTCGGAAACCCGCTCCCTGCCGAGGAGAAGTGCGTGATTCTCGCGAGGGATAATGCATTTATGAGGGAATGCATGGAGCCGGACTAACAAGGGAGCCGCCGTCCGTTGGTTTTATTAAATCACATTCCCCATAACTGCAGTATAAGAACGACTATGAACCAAAGATGCTGGCGTGTTCTTGAACGGCGTGAAACAGGATGATCGAGAACCTTTTTTATGTCCTGCTCTTTATCATCTGCATCCTGCTATCCGCGTTTTTTTCCAGTTCGGAGGTCGCCCTGATCTCGATCACCAAAGCAAGGGTGCGGACGCTCGTTAACGACAACAAGCCCGGCGCCCTTGCCCTTGCCACCTTGAAGGAAAACCCGGATCATTTCCTGACCACGATCCTGATCGGAAACACCATCGTCAACATTGCTGCCGCTGCCATTGCAACCGCGATTGCGATCAGCGTCTTTGGCAGCATCGGTGTCGGGATCGCCACCGGTTTTGTCGTGATCGTCCTGCTTGTCTTCGGCGAGATCGGCCCGAAGATCTATGCCAGCCGGGCCCCGGACCCCTTCCCCCGGACCGTGGCGCCTATTATCCTTTTCCTCTCGCGCATCCTCTCGCCTGTCATCTGGGTCGTCGATCGGGTGAGCCCGTCCCTTGGCCTCGGCAGGGACGCGGCCGAACCCGCGGTAACTGAGGATGAGATCAAGGAATGGATCGACGTAGGTAAGGAAGAGGGTACGATCGAGCAGGACGAAAAAGAGATGCTGTACTCGGTGCTTGAGTTCGGGGACACGACCGCCCGGGAGATCATGACCCCCCGCGTTGACGTGATCCTCATGGAGGACACGTCGGGCATCGGCGAGGCGATCCGGATCTTTAACGAGACCGGTTTCTCCCGCATCCCGATCTACCACGAGCAGATCGACAACATTACCGGCGTTCTCAACGTCAAGGACGTCTTCTCCGCGATGGTCTCAAAGCGTAAAGACATCTCGATAAAAGAGATCATGTACGACCCGACGTTCGTACCCGAGACAAAGAAGATTGACGATCTCTTAAAAGAACTCCAGGTACACCGGGTGCAGATCGCGATCGTCATCGACGAGTACAGCAGTTTTGTCGGGATCGTCACGGTTGAGGACATTCTCGAAGAACTTGTGGGCGAAATCATGGACGAGTACGACAAGGAAGAACCTGAGGTGCAGAACATCTCCGAGGGGGTTTACGTGCTCGACGCCCAGATGTGGGTAGACAATATCAATGACGAGCTCGACATCGGGTTGCCCCTGGACGAATCGTATGAGACAGTCGGCGGCCTTTTGATCGACCGGCTCGGCCACATCCCGCAGCACCCAGGTGAGAAAGTGGAGATTGAGGGCGGGAGGATCACGCTCGTTGTCATGCAGATGCACGGCCGGCGCATCGTGAAGATCAAGTGTATCGTCCGCCCGACGGCACCGGGCGGGGCAGAGCACCAGTAAGAGGAGCTGGAGGAACCATGACAAAACGGATCGTAGTGGTCGCATCGGGACGCGGTTCGAATTTCCAGGCCATCATCAGTGCCTTGCAGAGAGGTAGTATCCCCGCCGAGTGCGTGGCGCTTGTCACCGACAACCCCAAAGCATATGCGATCGAGCGGGCACAGGCAGCCAATATTCCGGTCGTTGTGGTCGATTATAGATCGTTTGCCACACGGGAACTCTACGAACAGGCACTTTTTACGGCACTCAAAGACGCCGGTCCCGATCTTGTCGTGCTTGCCGGGTATATGCGCATCGTCGGATCGGCGATTGTCCGCGAGTATGCCGGAAAGATGATGAACATCCACCCGGCGCTCCTGCCCAGTTTTACCGGCCTCCACGCCCAGCGGCAGGCGCTCGAGCATGGGGTAAAACTGACCGGGTGTACCGTGCACTTCGTGGACGAGAGCCTGGATGGCGGACCTATTATCCTCCAGCGCTGCGTGCGGGTGATGGATGATGATGATGAGGATACACTTGCCAACCGCATCCTTATACAGGAACATCTCGCCCTTCCCGAGGCGGTCCGGCTTTTCTGCGAGGACCGGCTGAGCATTGAAGGAAGAAAGGTCAAAACCAGATAAAACATCCGGCCACGGTAAGAGTATTTTCGTATTCATGCCCGTGCCCGGTTATTTTTATATCCCGGGCGCTGATAGTATGACACCTGCAACGGCACCGTGAATCCTATGAAGGCCAAGACCCGCACATCCTCTATAAAACCCCTGGCCCGGGAGCGTATTGCGGTGCTCTTTTCTGAAGCAGAGAAGGTATTCCATGAGCACCCGGAATACAGCGACCGGTACGTCGCTCTTGCCCGAAAGATTGCCATGCGCCAGCGGGTCAGGATCGACCGGGAGTACCGGCGCCGGTACTGCCACCACTGCTATCGCTACCTGGTGCCTGGGGCAAACATGCGGGTGCGGGTGCATCACGGATGGGTGGCGGTCACGTGCCTGGAATGCAAAAAAACAACACGATACCGGGTGGAAAAATCACATGACAACAAAGACTGATCCCGCGATGCAGGACCTCAAACCGACGGTCTGGATCGGAAAACAGG
>JACTVF010000034.1 GCA_019695435.1 Methanoregulaceae archaeon
CACAGGAGATTTCATATCTGACAAGGTAGATGGATAACAAGAAATGACGAGGTAACCAGATGACACAACAGACGGTAAAACTCGCCCGCTGGGTATGTCTTGAATGCCATTATATCTATGATCCGGCAAAAGGAGATAAAACACAGGGTATCCCACCGGGAGTCCCGTTCGAGGACCTGCCGGACACGTGGCGCTGCCCGGAATGCAAGATCCTTAAGTCCAAGAAAGGCGTTTTTAAAAGACTCGACGATTAAAACGCCCGGACGGGCTCAATTTTCCTTTTTCTTTCACCAATTTATGCCGCATACGTATGGCGTGAGATGATCTGTTTTGTAGAATTATCATATACTTCGAATGTGACGGTATCACCCGGGTGAAAGGTTTTGTCTTGATAATCAATCCCGATTGAGAGCGCGGGATACCATGTTGACCCGCTGGATCGCAGATACTGAACATCATAATGTCGTGAACCGTCGATAAATGCCTCCCCGTTTAATGTCGGAATCCGGCAATTCAGTTCAACCCCGTTCCGGTAGGTCTTTGCGTAAAGGTTTTTGGTCTTATACCCAGTCGTTCCCGTATTCATGACAACCATGTAACTGTCATAATTCAGGACTCCATTCTCGTTGACATGCCGGATCTTGGTGATCTTGAAGATCTCAGGAACTGACTGGTCGTATATGTAGGGCAGCTGAACCATCATAAGCAGGACCAGTGCCGCAAGAATGAACGTGATAACGAGCATCAGTACGATCCCTATTACCGGCGACGCTGCATCGTGACTTCTGCGAGAGAGTGACAATGCATTGAATTTTTTATCATCCGCAATAAATGTAATCGGAAAGAAAGCTTGACATCAGGCACAGGAACCGGGCACTCCATATCCGTGCGGAGGAAAAGGCAAATCATCCCGAGGTTTCCCAGAAAGTTAAGAGATGTCTCTGATATTTTCTATGAAAATTGTCCAGATATGAGGAGGAGATCGTTACCTCATTCCTCCTGAACGATGAGCATCGCCGCCTCGAAGGGACGCTCCCGCGGCGGATCAGGATCCAGAATTAACGCGAAAAATCAACAGATTAAAATCCCCGCCGTGCCCCGGAGGGACCCTGATGCGGGGAGACCTTTCCCATTTTTTACCGGTTTTTGGCTCCGGAGTGGGCTCAATCGGTTCATGTCTGTTTCCACAGAGCCGGTGTTTAGATTAAATAAAAAGATAACAGAATCTGAAAATAACGAAGAGTTCTAAAAGGACTCTTCTTATCAAACCTCATGAAATTATTGAAAAATTTCACAAGAACGAGCACAAAAAACGAACGACGCCCAGGTCGGAATTCGAATCCGAGTCGATTGCGTGACAGGCAATCATGATAGGCCGCTACACTACCTGGGCACTTTTTACAGTATATCCCGCCTCCCGGATTCGGACCGGGGACATCGCGGTAGCCGCGCAGTTGCCTTTATTAGGCAAACCATACTACAGCCGCGCACTCTACCAGGCTGAGTTAAGGCGGGGCACTGCCTAATAATGTAGGGATAGTTTCCTATTAAACATATCGTACGATCGCCCCGGTTAGCGGGAACGGCGAACCATGGCGATGCAGGGTTTCTTTAAATATACAACGGGCGTATGATCTGGTATGGCTCGCAAGGATTTTGCGGGGGATCGTCTTCTTCACGGACAGCCGTGCGCATGAAGACGTGACCGTTTTTGATACCACGCTCCGGGATGGAGAACAGACCCCGGGGATAGCATTCACCTTTGAACAGAAAATTGAGATTGCCCGTCAGCTCTCAGCTATCGGTGTCCATACTATAGAGGCAGGTTTTCCTGCGTCCTCGGCTGCCGAGAAAGAGACGGTGGCCGCCATTAAAAAACTCGGACTGGAAGCGAACGTCTGCGGACTCGCCCGCTCCGTCAAAGCCGATATCGACGCCTGCATCGATTGCGATGTCGATATGATCCACGTGTTCATCCCGACATCGGACATCCAGCGGGAGAACACCATCAACAAGAGCCGTGAGCAGGTGCTCGCAATTACCGGTGAGATTATCCGGTACATCCGGGGGCATGTCGACAAGTGCATGTTCTCGCCGATGGACGCAACGCGGACGGACGCCGACTATCTCGTCGAGGTCTGTCGCACCGCCGCACAGGCCGGGGCGACGATCATCAACATCCCGGACACTGTGGGAGTCATTTCCCCGTCGGGCATGAAGACCCTGATGGGCCGGCTCGCCCGCGAGGTCGATTGCCCGCTCGATGTTCACTGCCACAACGACTTCGGCCTCGCGGTCGCAAACACGATCGCTGCGGTAGAAGCCGGCGTCTCACAGGTGCAGGTGACTATTAACGGTCTCGGGGAGCGGGCCGGGAACGCCGATCTCGCCCAGACCGTGATGATCATGGAGTCGATCTACGGCATCCATACCGGGATCAAAAAAGAGCGCCTCGTCGAGACCTCGCGCCTTGTCTCCCGGTTCTCGGGAATCGCCATCCCGCCTACCCAGCCGGTGGTTGGGGAGAACGTCTTTTCGCATGAGAGCGGAATCCACACGCAGGGAGTGCTGAAGTGCACCGCGACGTTCGAGCCCGGCATCATGACCCCGGAGATGGTCGGGCACCGGCGCCGGCTCACGCTCGGCAAACACGTGGGCAGGCACGCGGTGCGCCAGATGCTGGTTGACGTCCACCTCGAACCTGGCGATGCCCAGCTCGACACGATTGTCGAGCGTGTGAAAGTGATCGCGAACAAAGGTAAACGGGTGACCGACGCCGACCTATACGAGATCGCCGAGAGCGTCATGGGCATCGAGATTGGGAAAAAAGTGCTCCAGCTCGACGATATCGCGATCATGACCGGCAACCATGTGATCCCGACCGCAAGTGTCCGTGCGCAGGTCAACGGCACCGAGCATGTCTTCTCCAGTGTCGGGAACGGTCCCGTGGACGCGGCTCTCAAAGCGATCGTGGGAATCATCCCGGCCCGGATCCAGCTGACCGAGTTTAACATCGAGGCGATCAGCGGGGGCTCGGACGCAATGTGCCATGTGACGATTGCCGTCGAGGACGAGCATGGGCACATCTATGATGCAAGCGGCAGCGGCGACGACATCGTACTCGCCTCGGTCGATGCACTGGTAAACGCGATCAACCTGACCAGCAGGGACTAACCCCACCTCTTATTTTTAAAAACACCAGAACGAGTACTGCCAAATCGGCAGCCTCTCGTGTGTTAAAGGATACTTACCCATACCATTACCGGGACAATAATGTCCCGTAGCGGGTCTCGAACGTTTTAAAAAAAAGTTATGCAGCATTAGGGGCGTTCTTGCCCTCGAGTGCTGCCTTGATCTGGCTTTGGAGCTGCTCGAACTTGCCCTGCAGCATCGTCTCCTGCTTTTCAAGGGACTTGATCCGGAGTTCGAGACTTTCCACTTTCTCGGTAAGCTTCAGGTTTACGTACTCTTTTTTCTTCTGTACCATAACGGTACCAACGCTCATAAACATCGGGGTATCGTCGGCCGCATCCTTGATCTCTTCCTCTGCACGCTTGGCCTCGCGCACCGCCATCTCGTACTGGGCCTTCTGCGAAAGGACTGTCTGGAGCTGCTGCTGTACCTGCTGGAGCATCGCAAACTGGTTCTGGACTTTAGGGGAAATGTTCTGCATAATCGTATCTTCCGTATCAAGTTTCATTTCCCAGCGATAAAAATGATTCCGCACATGTTACCCCGGCAACAGAGCTGAAATTATGGAAGGGAAGGCAGATTTGACACAGAAACGTGATAATTCAGGCGATCTGCTGCATTTCGTCGGCTACGCTGACAAGCCGCAGGAACATGTTGAGCGCTGCCCGCAACGCAGCAATATCCTGCGCTTCAACATGCAGGACCAGGGTACCCGTCCCCTCGACCCAGCAGTGCGTCGCGGACCTAGGATTCACCTCGTCCTGCAGCTCCGGGAGGAGCGACCGGTAGATCAGATCCGCATGATCGGTCATAAACCGGAACAGGGCTTCATGCTGCGGCACAGGAGAACCTCATACCGTATATGGGAAAAACAAGAATAAAAAGGGGGACTGCCGGTTCTTCCGGCACTCATCTCACCGGTTATCTGGCTTTCAGCTCTTTTATTGCTGCGCCGCGTTCCTTGAAGAGGATGCGGTGGCCGCAGTAGGGACACCGGACGTTAACGTCGATCTCCACTTTTTGTTTGCACCGTGCGCATTTGTAGGTACTTGCCATTATAAATCCCGGTTACTGGGTCTTTTCTTCAACAGTGCTGGTCCGATCGATGGCACGGAGGGCAACACGGAGGGCCGGGGTCTCGGGCTGATATGCGCCCCCGGCGAACTTGTACCCGCACTTCCGGCATTTCCAGATGCCGGTGCCTTTTCTCTGTACCGACTGTGTATCGCACTTCGGGCACAGGTGATCTGCCCGCGAGACCTTCTCCATCTCGGCGACACGCTTCCGTACGAACCTTCCGTACCTGCAGCCAAAACGCCCTGCACTACCGGTTACTTTTCCTTTTGCTGATTTTTCCGAGCTTGCCATGAGTGGTATCCACCGAATTAACTTGCTATATTTGTCCTCGTAATTAATATACTTGATTGAGGATCTTTACCTGTCCTTCGCCTTTGCTAATCTTGTTTATCAGATCGTAAAATTCGCCCTGGATGCCGGCCGGGATCCGCACGACGCAGACCCACGAGCCGTCTTTCTGCCACTCATCTTTCTCCATCGTGCTTGCCGCCGCAATGTCGCCGTATGCGCGGGCGGCGTTCTCCGCCGGGATCCTTACGGCAAGCCGTAGTTCCTCGAACCGGATGGGCAGGATTGGGCGCAGCGCCTTGACCGTCTCCTTGACCAGTTCATCAAGATGCTTAAACGGGTCGATATTGACCCGGGCCTCTTCCATCGCTCTCTCGATCCGAGCCGGCGGGTGCGGGTGGCCGGTCTGGGGATTGATCGAGTTCCGCGCGATAAAGGTAATCACCTGACGGCGTTTTTCCTCGGTCATCTCCTTACGTTGGTCGGCGGTCAGGTGGATCTCGCCTTTTTCGATGATCTTCTTTGCCACGGTCGCAAAGTCCGTGGTGTGGAAGACCTTCTCCAGCGATTCATCGGATGCCCGGGTCCCCCTTGAAGAATTCCCGAATACATTGAGGGCAGCAACGACATCCTCGATGTTGAGGTTTTCGCCCTGCCGTACGCGGGCCGCTAGGTGGGGCTCGACAAGGATTTCGAACCGTTCCCCGAAGCTTTCCAGACGGGCTACCACCGCGTTTTCAAGAGAGATCATGCCGGATCACTGTTTGAACTGTTCGACATATGATGCGACTTCTTCTTTTGTCATCTTCTTGAACAGCGCGTCGCCGCGTTCAACAATGCCGATCTCCACGGTATCGACATCGAATTTACCTTCGGTTGCCAAGTGCAGCGCCTTAAGGCCGAGGAGGATCGCATCCTTGATCGAAAGGTCCGCCTTATATTCCTCCTCGAAGATCTTCATGGCCGCCGGCCTGCCGATGCCGATGCCGGTTGCCTTGTACTCAAGGAGGGTACCCGATGGGTCGGTCTCAAAGAGCCGGCACTCGCCGTCGCTGACCCCTGCGATCAAAAGCGCCGTGCCGTACGGACGGATCCCGCCGTACTGGGTGAGCGTCTGCATGTGATCGCAGAGCTTCTTTGCCAGTGCCTCGACCTCGATCTTCTCATCATAGGAGACCCGGTTAATCTGGCACTCGATCCGTGCCCGGTCCACAAGGGCCCGTGCGTCTCCGACAAGGCCGGAAGACGCGACACCGATATGATCGTCGATCCTGAAAATCTTCTCGATCGACGATGCTTCCAGCAGCTTGGAACTGACGCGCTTGTCGACGATAAGCACGATCCCGTCTTGTGTCTTGATACCGACCGCTGTGGTGCCGCGCTTTACTGCTTCCCGGGCATATTCTACCTGGTACAGCCTGCCGTCAGGCGAAAAAACGGTGATCGCCCGGTCATAGCCCATCTGGTATTGTGGTTGCATGTATTTTCTCCAGATCTTCTGTTGTTAAGAACAATCGGCGTGTATTTTTAAATCCCTTTTCTATCGCATCAACCTTATGACCATGCCAAACGACGGTTTCAACCGGGGTGGAGCCAAACCGGTATCTACAGGTATCGGGATCGGCCGTTCCTTCCTGTGCCGGTGCAGCATCCTGCCCGAGAGCAGCGGATACCAGCGGCACGAGCGTTGCGATCCGCTCCCGCAGGCTCTCGATGGTTCCCGAGACGGCGAGTACCCGTATGGCAACGGTGCAGTCCCGGCAGGCCGAAAGCGTCGAGAGGGCGATGGCAAACTCGCGTTCGGCACCCCTGCGGCAGCGCAGGATCACATATCCGTTCTCCACCGCGAGCACCGAAGGCTGCATGGCGGCAGCCGCCACGTCGCCGAAGAGCGAGACCACCGCCTCGTACACCGCGTAATAGAGATCCTTGGCCTCGACGATCGTTCCCGCAGGGTCGATGCGGGCGAGGAGATACCGCCGTTTTTCCCGGAGTGTCGGCGGACGGATGCTCATGGGATCACCTTCACAAGGCTCTCGCCCGGATCGGTCACCCGGCCGACCCCGGCAAGCGCCGCCTGCACGTCAGTCTCATCCATGCCAAACAGCGAGCAGAGGCCAGTGACTTCCCGCACTGCCCGCAGGGCGAGAACCGACCGTGCCGAGGACGAGATAGTGAGCGGGAACTCGAACCTGCGGTACAGGATCATCAGGTCGAGGTAACGGTGAATCGCTTTCTGCCGGAGATGCCCGCGCCCGAAGATGAGGGGGGACAGGTCAATATCAAGGGCGGTATTGTTGTCCACGGCGATCTTTGCCGCCACATGATCGAACGCACGCTTGTCTGCAGTATGTATACCCCGCAGGATGTGGACGCCACTTGTCCCGGCAACGGCACGGTTGAATCTGTTGTCCCCCATCTGAACAGCCACGACCGCACCGGTGCCCCTGCTTTTTTTTGCCCGGCTCTGGACGTCCTTTGCCGGCATGCCGGCAAGGAAGATCCCGGGGATAACGGTGACGCCGCAGATCTCGGCAACCGGCGTGTCCGCCGCAACAATGCTGTCATACCCGTACGAGCGGGCCTCGAACGCAAACCTGCGGACCGACGAGTCACCGAGAGGATATGGATATACACAGGCATCGGTGATCTTCATGAAGATACCATTACGGGAAAAAGGATAAGATTATTTGCCCTGGTTGGCATGGGAGCGGATGCTCGGGCGGGTCTTTTCGGTACCCCGGCCTTTGGTCCTCATACCGCGTCCCTTGCGCCCCGCAGAGGTCTTGCCACGCTCGGCACGGCCGCGGTGGGCGGAGTTTGCGAGCCATGCAAGGTTCTTGTCTGCCCGGATCGAGGGGTGGTGGCCGTCAACGAGAATAACCTCGTAATACTTCAGCTTCCCATCCTGGCCTACCCAGTACGAGTTGAGCACTTCCATGTTCGGATACCGGCGTGATGCACGCTCTTCTGCGATCCGCTGGATGCTTTTTCCCGGGGTATTCTTGTTCTTACCCATGCGTGCGGACCGGCGTGCCCGGACATACCGGGAGCTGCGGCGACCGCCCCGGCGGACCTGGACGCGAACAACCGCGATTCCCTGCTTTGCCTTGAACCCGAGCGAGCGGGCGCGGTCGATACGGGTCGGGTGCTCGAGACGGGTAACACTACCCTCGCGGCGCCACTCCTGCATCCGCTCCCAGAGCAGGGCTTTTACTTCTGACTTGTCAGGTCTTGCCCATGCGTCCCTGACATACGCATACATCGATTTTACCATGTGTTATAACACCTCAAGGTTCGGCCCATGACGGGCTACATTCCTTTAGAACGGGACGAATCCCGCATTCTTATAAAATGGATCCGTGGGGATATTAAAGTACGCGGCGCCGCACGGGTAAACGCGGACAAGGGCAGTGAAGTTACGGCACCATCACGCGGCAGCCGGTGTCATCCCTTTGCGTTTTTCCACAACACGTATGCCTTCGATCCGTGTGACGGGGTACTGGCCGTTCTCATCCTTCTCTGCGGACTTGACCATGTCCCAGATGGTGAGGAGCGCGACCGAGACGCCGGTCAGGGCTTCCATCTCCACCCCGGTCTTGCCGGTGGACTTTGTTCTGACAACCGCTTCGATAAAGCCGTCGCCTTCGGTAAAGTCAACGGTGATGGCACCGAGCAGGATCGTGTGGCACATCGGGATGATGCGGGGCGTCTCCTTGACCGCGAGGGTGGCTGCCACCCGTGCCGTGGCAAGCACGTTTCCCTTGACCACGGTACCTTCGCGGATCGCCACGAGTGTTGCCGGCCGCAGGTAGATCTTCCCCGTTGCCACCGCTTCGCGCACGATATCCAACTTTGCGCTGATATCCACCATCTGTGCCCTGCCATCGGAAATATGGGTAAACTCGACCATTACTTCTGCCTCCTGAACAATTCTTTGGGGATCCGGTCGATTAAGTCTGACGCAAGCATCCCCTCACCCCTCTCTTCTGCCACACGTTCTCCTGCTCTCCCGACCACATATGCGGCGATACAGGCCGCATCGAACGCGGGCAGGTGGCAGAGGAGGGCGCCGCACACCCCGGCCAGCACATCGCCGGTCCCGCCCACGCTCATGGCCGGATCGCCGGTCCGGTTGAACCTGACCCGGCAGCCGTCCGTGATGACATCCACGGGCCCCTTGAGGAGCATAGTGCCGCCCAGCGTTGCCGCCGCAGCCCGTGCCGCCCGCGCCCGCCCGCACGTGTCTCCCGCATCGTCGGGAAGCCGGGTGCCAGAGATACGCGCAAATTCCCCGGCATGGGGCGTGTAGATGATATCGCCAATGGCTTTCGGGACCGGGAGCCGGAGGGCGTCGGCATCGAAGACTGCTCTTTTACAGTGGGGGGCAACCGCGAGGACTACCTCGTGGCTCTCCGACCCAAGGCCGTTCCCGCAGACGACCACATCCGCACGCTCCGCGAGCGCGATGAGCCGTTCCGCGTGCTCGCTGTCGATCCGGTCACCCGTGAGGCGCTCGTAGATCAGGTCGGGCACCGGCTCAAAGACCGGCGACGCGATCCTGACAATATCGGCGCCGGCCCGGAGCGCCCCGAGGCCGGCGAGGTAGGGTGCGCCCTGGTACGGTCCGCCGCCGATCACAAGCACCTCGCCCCCCGCCCCTTTGTGGCTTGTGCTCTTCCGCACCGGAATAAGGGTCAGGTCCCCCGGCCCGGTGCAGCATTCCGCCTCAAGGGGGATGCCGATATCCACCACGTCCGATCCCTCTACCTTGGGCCGGTGGAACGCGCAGATACGGTCGGCCCGCATGCCGGGCGAGGGGACATCTGCTGCAATAATATTTGCCCGTGACGCGTTTGCCATCGCCACGCAGGTCGCAAGGGGTTCTTTGGGCGTCCCGGCGGCCCCGGTCCCGAGCAGGGCGTCAATGATCACGTCAGCCCTCCCGAACAGGGATGAGAGGGCGCGGAGATCGTCGGAGGACACAAACGGGTGGAGCGTCACCCGGCAGCCTTTGAGCGCCGCCAGCTGGTGGGCACAGGAAGGACTGCGCATGCCGTTATCAAGATAACAGACTGTGGTATCCACCCCGCGCTGGAGATAACGGACCGCCACCATCCCGTCCCCGCCGTTGTTGCCCCGGCCACAGAGAACAAGCACAGTGTTCGGGCGGAGCGCGAGCACGGATGCCGCAAGGGCTTTTCCCGCGCTCTCCATTAACTGGAGGCCGGTTACCCCGAGCGCCTGCGCGTTTGCATCCACCGCACGCATCCGCTCATGAGTGATGATCCCATCCTCAAGGAACTCTTCCGCACAAGATTTCAGGTCGGGCATATGACACACTTCATCTGTATTGACTCCATAAATAATAGGTAATGGGTTTCTCTGATGATGTGAAGGCGGCGGCCGAGCAGATCACGGCTGCGCACGAGATAACCATCATCTCCCACATCGATGCTGACGGCATCTCCTCCGAAGCGATCCTCTCACAAGCCATCGCCCGCCACGGGATCCCTATCCGCTCCGTTTTTGTCCGGCAGCTTGAGCCACTCACCATGCCGCAGGTGCCTAAAGATGCATCGTTCAAGGTATTCACGGATCTCGGTGCCGGCCAGCAGAACCTCCTTGCCGGGCGGGGCCTCAAAGAGAAGGACGTGCTGATCGTCGACCACCATGTCAGCCAGCCCGGCGACGTCACGTATCCGCAGGTGAACTGCCTCCCGTACGGGTACACGAAGATGAGCGCGGCCGGCGTCGCCTACCTCATCGCAAAACAGATGGACGATGTAAACATCGACCTCGCGAAGATCGCGGTAATCGGGAACGTCGGGGATATGATGGCCCGGGAGACCTGCGGGCTGGTCGGACCGGCCCGCGACCTGATCGTGGAGGACGGGATCCGGCACCGGTCAGTGAAAGTCTGCAAAAAAGACCTCAACTGCTACGGCACCGCAACCCGTCCCATCCACCTCTCGCTTGCCTACAACGACGACCCATTCATCAAAGGAATCAGCAACAACCCTGAAGGGGCACGGCAGTTCCTGAAGAAACTGGGCATTGTCCAGCAGACCCCGGACGGGCGCTGGTATGTCTGGGAGGAACTCATCAGTGAGGACCGTCGCACGATCACGTCCGCGCTTGCAGAGCAGCTGATCGCAAACGGCGAGAACGTCGACCGGCTCTTTGCCGAGAGTTACCGGTTCCCGGACGAGATCCCGAGGACCCCCCTGCGGAATGCACAGGAATATGCAACGCTCCTCAATGCCTGCGGCCGGTGGACCAGACCAGCGGTCGGGAGCGCGATTCTCAAAGGGGACCGAGGGATCGCGTACCGGGAGGCCGAGCACATGCTCAACAACCACCGGGCGATCATCCGGAACCTACTCCAGTATATTATCGAGACCGGAGTCACGGAACTGGAGAACGTCCAGTACCTCCATGTCGGGGGGAAATTCCCGGACACCATCGTGGGAATCGGGGCGGGCATGGCGCTCTCGAAATTAAACAGCACAAAACCCATCCTGATCATGTGCGAGGTGCCGGAGGATAAGAACCTCACCAAGGTCTCGATGCGCACGACGGAACGGGTCATCGAAAAGGGCATCGACCTCCAGAAGGCGATCAGCGATGCCTCGGCAGAGTACGGCGGCGGGGGCGGCGGGCACAAGATCGCGGCCGGTGCATTTATCCCCAAACCCGCTGAACAGGAGTTTGTCAACCGTGTCAACAGGATACTCGGAGAACAGTTCACTGCGCAGGGTCCAGGCGATCGCTGATTACCAGTTCGGGAGCCTTGTGGGGACCGGGCTCTTTCCCGAGGGCTGCGAGTTTTTGTTCTCGACGACGGGCCGTATTCGCCAGATCCTTTATGGGGGCGTGCGGCTGGCGACGGTCAGGGCATCGGACGGCAGGCTCACGCTTGGGATCGAAGGGGCACGCCGGCTCCACGCGCTCCTCCCTGCGCCCGGCTACCGGGTTGTTATCCGTGACGACGTCGCGGAGTTCGTGGCACAGGGGAAGAACGCGTTTGCAAAACATGTGATTGCAGCAGACCCGCAGATCCGCGCGGGAGATGACGTGCTGGTGGTCGCGGGCGGAGATCGGCTCATTGCCTGCGGCGCTGCGCTCCTTTCAGGCGCGGAGATGCTTGCATTTAATTATGGTGCAGCGGTAAGAGTACGACAGGGGAGTGAGAAGAATGCTTCCGGGAAACATCAACCCGCGCCAGATGAAGGCGATGATGAAGAAGCTCGGCATGCAGGTCGAGCCGATTGAAGACGTCCAGAGTATTGTCATAAAGACGCCGAAAGGCAACTGGGTGTTCGGGCCGTCGGAAGTGACGGAGATGACCATGCAGGGGGTTACGACCTACCAGATCACGGGTAAGCCGACGTTTGAAGAGGCAGCCCTTGAGATCCCCGCAGAGGATATCGCGATGGTTGCCGAGCAGGCGCAGGTGCCGGCCGAAAAGGCAAAGGAAGCGCTTGTCGCGACAAATGGCGATATCGCTGAAGCGATCGTGAAACTCTCTTCGCCATGATCGAGGCAGGGGACCGCGTCCTTCTTGTCGGCGAGGGAAGGGAATTTTTTGTCCGGGCAGGCCCGGGCACGCTCTCGACCG
Source organism: Methanoregulaceae archaeon (assembly GCA_019695435.1). Taxonomy (GTDB): domain Archaea; phylum Halobacteriota; class Methanomicrobia; order Methanomicrobiales; family Methanospirillaceae; genus Methanoregula. Next base: position 12,179 of record JACTVF010000034.1, read on the forward strand.
ATAAGGGCCAGCTGGATCTTGGGCCGGTTGTGGGAGCAGCGGCCGGTGACGTGTTTACCACGCACACCGGGGCCCGGTTCGTGCTCCGCATCCCCCGGCCCACGGACTTTTTCGTGCACGGCAAGCGCTCCGGCGCCCCGATGCTCCCCAAAGACATCGGCCTTGTGATCGCGTACACCGGCATGAACCGGCACGATGAGGTGCTCGATGCGGGGACGGGCAGCGGGATCGCGGCGATCTATTTTGGCGGGATCGCGGCGCATGTGAAGACCTACGAGGTCAGGCCCGACTTCTCCGCGCTCGCCGCAAAGAACATCAAAGAGGCCAAACTCGACAACGTGGAAGCGGTTGCTGCCGATGTCCTTACCGCTGAAGGAATTTATGACGTGATCCATCTCGACCTGCAGATCGCAACCGAACACGTGGCCTTCGCGTTCGACCACCTCCGGGCGGGTGGATACCTTGCCTGCTACACGCCGTTCTTGGAGCAGATGGCGATCGTAGTCGATGCCGCACAGGAGCGGTTCCCCGAAGTCCATACCCACGAGCTGATTGAGCGGGAGATGACCCGGTCCAAGCGGGGGACCCGGCCTTCGACGAGTATCAGCCACTCGGGGTATATCACGATTGCGAGGAAATAGGCTTCCTTAACGGG
>JACTVF010000464.1 GCA_019695435.1 Methanoregulaceae archaeon
GCGCTGACCTATTACAACAACGCGATCGCACTTAATCCCACCTATGATACAGCGTATGCCGGGGACGCAGCGGCGCTCAATGCCCTGGGCCAGTACTCATCAGCCCTCACCGCAGCAAACCAGGCGCTCGCCATACGCTCAAGCCCGACTGCACTCGGTGCTCAGGCAGATGCCCTCTTCTATCTCGGCCAGTATAACGATGCCATCGGGGCCTATGTGAATTACACAGCGATCGTCACCAACCAGGCGAATGCATACTGCAACCTTGCCTATTCGTATGTCCAGGTGAACGATTCCGCCCAGGCACTCACGACCTATTCCCAGTGTACAAATCTGGATCCGTCCGATCCACTGATCTGGAACCAGATTGGCCTTTTGGATATGTCCATTGGCCGGAACACAGATGCTCTGAACGCGTTTAACAAGGCAACCAGTCTTACTACAACCAATGCCGAGATCTGGAATAATAAGGGGGAGGCGCTTGCGGCCCTTGGCCAGTACCAGGATGCGATCAGCTGCTTCAACTCTGCGCTCAGCCTGAACCCCATCTATACCCTGGCTCAGGAAAATAAGGCTGCAGCACGTGGAAAGGGTCAGGTCGTAAACATCACGGGTACGCCAACCCCCACGATAGGGCCGTGGTACCTTGGGGGGGTGGCCCCAACAAGCGTAACGACAACCCCGGTCACTGTTATAAACGCAACAGTGACGGAATCGCAACCTGTCCAGACAAACCTGATAACCGAAACGGCAACGAAATCGCCGGTTGCAACGCGGACCACATATTCACCATTGTCGCCGTTTGCTGCGCTGGCAGGGCTTGCAGCGGCCGCGGTTGTGTTGGCTGCGACGGGGAAAAGGTAGAGCAGATAAAAACGGATACGTTCTGGAGGGGGAGACCCGGACGGTAATCATCCCAACTGCATCCCTGACCTCTCATGACCCTGATGAGGACGGGGAAACATGGGCACAAAAGGGGCATTTCTAGGGATTTCTCTGAAGGTACACTGGCGATCCAACCCTCTCCTCCTCTTGTTGTCTTAAGATGCCCCAACCCCCCATGACCGGGATATTCGGGAGTGAGTTGTTTAAGAGTTGTTGGATGTACATGTGACAAATGCCTTTCGTGATTTAATCATACGGGACCGGTAAAAGGCGGCACTAGTTTCACTCTATAAAATTTATTATAACTGAATTTGGAAGGTAATTTGCAGATCTGAAAAAAGACCGGGTTAGGCAGCGGGATGGCGTTCACGGTACGCCCGCATGATCCGCTGGTAAATAGTTGCAGCCTTATTAAGCGAGGTCACAGAGACCCGTTCATTGATCCCATGGAGCGTGGCAAGATCACCCGGGCCGTATTCGATCACCCGGAAGCCCGCACACCGAAGGTGACGGGCATCACTTGCCGCCCACTGGACAATAGGAGATACAGTCCCCCCCTGCACTGTTTCGACCTCGCGGCAGACAAGCGAGACAAAATCGCACGAGGGATCGGTAAGAGACGGTTCGTGCAGGGTTTGCTGCATAATCGCACCATGTGGGGCATGCGCCACAATCCCCCGTATCAGCTCCGGTATACTGCACCCCCAGGGGATCCGCAATTCGAGAGCGAGATCGCAGTGCTGGGCAATGATGTTGACTTTCTCGCCACCGGTAATAACGCCCGGGTTAAAAGTCACCCGTTCGAGAATCTCGTTGCCTTTTTCGATACGAAATTCCTCAGAAAAGACCTTTGAAGAATTTCTGATGATCTCCCGGAGTTTTTCATCAAGGGAAAATTCCTGCTCGTGGAGGCTTTTGATGTACTCAAGCAGCGACATCGCCTCCATCACTGCACTTATTCCTACGGAAGGGTAAAGCGAGCCGTGGCCGGGCGTCCCGGTAAATTTCAGTTCCAGCCGGCAGAGCCCCTTCTGGCCGATACACGGGTGCAGGGCCGGGCTCGGCTCGGCAAGCAGGCAGTCACAGGGAGAGAGCAGTTTTTTTGCAAGCAGATACCTGACCCCGCAGTCTCCACCCGTCTCTTCATCGCAGACAAAGGCAAGGGTAGCCGGAAGGGCCTCGCCTGCCTTTACCAGCGTATCGCAGGCAGAGAGAAGCGCTGCACATCCGCCTTTCATGTCACTCGCACCCCTGCCCCAGACATACCCGTCTTTTATGGCGCCGGAGAAAGGGGGATCTATCCAGCCCTCGGCAAGGGCGGGCACCACATCCACATGTCCGCAGAGCAGAAGCGGATGTGGTTCCCCCGTGGTGACGAGATTGCACCGGCCTCCCTCGTTACGGGTGACAAGCGACTCGATGCCCCGGGCGTCAAGAAAATCACGGATATACCCGATAACCACGGATGTATCACCGGGTGGATTCTCACTTCTTATTGCCACGAGATCCGAACAGATCTTCTGGGGTTCCATACCGGGGATTCACCATTCCTGACCATTCAGGCGTTCTTCTGCGCGAGAAATTCGCAAAAGAGCCGGGAGAGCGATGCCTCCTCGTACAGGCTCTTTAAGAAATCCTGCTCGAAGAATTCATCTATGAGGGTAAAGAAGAAACTGGTTGAAAGGGGTTGTTTACTATCCGGGTCAGGTACGATCCGGAAGCTCCGGTAACCGGCGGGATCTTCCGAGTCGTAAATCATCTGCCAGAGCGAGGGCAGTTTGGC
>JACTVF010000465.1 GCA_019695435.1 Methanoregulaceae archaeon
GGAGGCGCGTTATGAGTACGGTCATCGTGTTGACTCCGATCATCATCGCCAACTGGCCGGCGATCACCGCCATCGTCGGCGCCGCGGTGGGAACCCTGGGCTTCTCCACAGCCCAGGGAATCGAAGCGGAGCGGTCTCAGGCCAGCGGAATGACGCGCGAGGAAATCGAGATCGATAACAGCGAGATCCTCGAAAACGCGGGCGGCCGAGGCGAGACGATCGTCGTCGAGCGCGAGGGATTGAAAGCCGTCTTCAGCCGCGACGGCCGTGGCGCCCTGCGGGTCTGCATGGAGGGGAAGGGACACTCCAAGGCCGAGCTACGCAAGATCGGTCAGGAGCTGGTTGATCGCGTGACTCAGCAGTACGTCTATCACCGCGTGATGACCGAAATGAAGCAGCGGAACATGCACGTCGTTTCCGAAGAAGTGGCGGAAGACCGCACCGTCAAGATCCGCGTCCGCAATTGGTAGAGGAAGGATCAGCGCATGGCCCGAGAAGAACTTGAGATCGAAATCAGCCCTTCGGGGAAGGTGACCGCGAGGACGATCGGCATCAAAGGTCCTCGCTGTCTCGAGCTGGCCGAGTTCCTTGCCCGGATCGTCGGCCGCGAGGAATCCCGCCAACTCACCAGTGAATACTATGAGGCAGCGGAGCAAGTCCAGGAACATGTTGACGTGAAGCAGCGGTGGTGAGCGGTCCATGCAGTGCGGCAACTGCCAGTTTGAGAACATGCCCGGGGTCCAAACCTGCGGCCGGTGCGGGGCCAGTCTGCAACTGGCCTTGCTGGCGATCGACGTTCACCCGCCTCGCGCCAGTCGTGCGGCAAAGCAGTGGCGGCGGTGGCTTCCGGGCACCAGGTACTGGAGGCGGTTCCGCGCCGCTGTCGCCGGCGCGCTGGCCGGCGTTAGGGGGATAACAGGATGGCCTTCGGATTTGCTCACGCCGGGGGTCTGCCTGCGGATGATCGTCCCCGGCTGGGCGCAACGCCACGCCGGGCGTACCGTGCGCGCCAGGTGGATGTTCGGGTGCTACCTGGGACTCCTGTTATCGGGGCTGCTATTCCTAGGGACGGGGCTGGGTTGGTTGCTGTTGGGTCTGGCGCTCTCACTCCACGCGGCGTCCATCATGGACATCGCAGGCGCACGTGTCCTCGATTTCCAACGGCGGATGATCTACTCGGGCGCGGCTATGCTCGTACTGGTGGCTGTGGTGTATTATCCCGCTGGCCAACTGCTGTCACTGGTGGCCACGCCGCAACGATTCAATCTGGCTGCGCCTCCGTTCGAGGCGGGAGACGTGGTGCTGGTGAATCCTTCCGCCTACCGGCGATCCGACCCGCAACCGGGTGACGTGGTTCATTACCGTCTCTCGCCACAGGACGCACGCGTGGCGGGCCCCGGCAGGTATCCCGGAATATATCGTCTTCAGGGCGACCGAGTCGACCGGATACTTGCCCAAGCCGGCGACAAGGTGACTTGCGGTCAAGGAAAACTCTTTGTCAACGGACGGCCTTCACCCTGGCTGCCGATCAATTCACGGCAATTGCCGGATCGACTGGAAATCACGGTTCCCGAGAACTGTTATCTGATCTTCCCGAGCACCGATCTACTGCCTCCGGCGGTGTGGCAGATCGCGAGCATCGTGCCTCGGGGACGAATTTCGGGGCGCGTCTACTGGCGCAACCAGCCGCTATGGCGGTTCGGGTCCATCCGCTGAATGAGAGATTCTTGATGGCGAGATTTCATAAACTGGAGCTCAACGCCCGCAATCGTCCCCCACCCGAGCCGAACGAGCCTGATCCGCTGTCCCGCGACGCCGGTTACTGGATGAACAAGGCCGACGAGTCGCGCCGTGCCGGACTTTATGAGAGCGCCCTGAAATACTATTCCCGCGCACTGGAGTTGGACCGCTCGCTGGCGGCCGGTTGGGCCGGCCAGGTGCAGATGCTGCTGCAGTTGGAAGAATATCCCGAGGCCGAGCTCTGGAGTCGCAAGGGGTTGGAACTGTTTCCGACGAATGGTGAATTGATGGCGGGCCGCGCACAAGCCTTCTGCCGCATGGGCGACATGAAGCAGGCCCACGCCTTGTGCGATGGGTCGCTCCAACAGGCCGGGCAGTCGGCCTACCGCTGGCTGGTGCGCGGAGAGATCATGGCCGCCTCGCGGCAGGACATGGACCGCTATTGTTTCGACAAGGCCCAGGAACTCGACGCCGACTGGCTCGTCCCCTTGGAGGTCGCCCGTATCGAGCTCTACTATCGCAAACCGAGCAGAGCATTGGGCCGAATCCGCCGCGCGCTGGAAATAGCCCCCGAGTCGCCTTTCGCCTGGTATGTGCAGGGGATCTGCCAGTCGGAACTGGGACTGACTCGTGCCGCGCGGCAGAGTTTCCAGCGATGCCTGGAGCTTTCCCCGCGCCACGCCGGCGCCGAGGAACAAATGCGCCGCTTGCAGGGATGGAGCTGGTCGCCGATGAAGATTCTTCGCCGATTATTCAGGAGATGATAATCCATGGGTTGGACGCTCGGCAGGATTCTTGAGGGCGCTCGCAGTCGCGCGGCCAGCGACATTCACTTGATTCGCGGCGTGGCGCCCGTCCTGCGCGTCAACGGCGATATTTACGTTAGCCAGGGGAAACCGTTGGACGAAGCCGCGCTCGGC
>JACTVF010000035.1 GCA_019695435.1 Methanoregulaceae archaeon
CGTAATCGGCGGCCCTGAAGAGTTCTTCAGGACGGTTGCCGGCCTGCTGCACCGTGAGGATCGCGGTATCGGCTTTTCTGAATGCACTGAGATCGTTTATCCCATCTCCGACCATGACAACCTGGTCGTACTCTTTTTTGAGGTCCGAGACGATCTGCGCCTTGACCGAGGGTGTCGCCACCCCATAGACCCTGTCGCGGGGGATGCCGAGGTGATCGGCCATGATCTCCAGTTTTGTCGAACGGTCGCCGGATGCAATGAACGTGGGTACGCCCATCCGGTGAAGAGCGGTGATGGTATCCTTTGCACCCTCAAACGGCCAGCCTCCCGCCGTTATGGTAAACTCTATCGCCTTTTGTGCCATGTTGAGGATGGCGCCGCTGTTGAGCGCGAGCATGGTCTCACCCCGGCAAACGCCCCAGACATTACGGATGCATTCCTGGAGGTCGCCGACATGTGTCTTTGTGTCAGTATACAGCATATCGCCAATCTCCTCTGCGGTTGTGATCTTCCGGGTGCAGCTGATCCCAAACCCGATCTGGTTCTTCACGAGGTAGGCAGATAGCAGTATGTCCGGCGGGGTTGTGATGATATGCTTGGAATGAACCGGCAGGACGATAAGGACGCGGTCCGGGGATGAGAACGTGAGGGTTGTCGTCTCGATACCGGGCATGAGCACCTGCCGTATAACGTCTTTTGCGACACGGTACGTGTTTAAGAGTGTTCCGGCACTATCAAAGACCACTGCAACCGTCATCGTTTCACCCGGCAATAAGCTCTATGTAGATTCCCCTCTCCATTGAAACAGTGATGCTGATGATCGTACCTGAAACTGCAGACAAGATAAAGAGCATGGAAATAAGGGGGGCGGGAAGGATCGCAAGGGCCGTCGCGGAAACCCTGCGGGATCATGCCCTTGCGGTCCGGGCCCCGACCCATGATGCGTTCCGGGAAGAGATGGAACATGCCGCATCCACCCTTCTTGCCACCCGCCCGACTGCAGTCTCATTGCCGAATGCCGTTCACATCGTCATGGCTGGTCTTGAGGATGCGAAGACTACAGAAGAGGCACGGGCAGGCGTGGTCCGGCGCGCCGATGAGTTCATCAGGTCCTCGCAGCATGCGGTGGAACAGATCGCACAGTTCGGCGCCAGCCACATCCGCGACGGTGATACGATCCTCACCCACTGTAACTCGGAGGCCGCGCTCGGGTGTATCGTCGAGGCGCACCGCCAGGGAAAGGAGATCGAGGTCTTTGCAACGGAAGTGCGGCCGAGGAACCAGGGGCTTATCACGATCCGGACCCTGAACGATGCGGGCATAAAAACGAATTTTATTGTAGACTCCGCTGTCAGGTCCTTCATCAACGATATCGATCTCGTCATTGTCGGCGCCGATGCGGTAACCGTGAACGGCGCGGTGGTTAACAAGATCGGGACAGCGCAGGTCGCCCACTCCGCCCGCGAGGCCCGGGTGAACATGGTCGTCGCTGCCGAGACCTACAAGTTTGCGCCTCGCACAATCCTTGGGGAACTCATCCGGATCGAAGAGCGGCCCGGAAGTGAGGTTCTCCCAGAAGAGATCGCCAAGACGCTTCCCCATGTGACCGTGAGGAACCCGGCCTTTGACGTGACGCCGGCAGAGTATGTCGACCTGATCGTGACCGAGAAGGGGGCGATCCCCCCGCAGATGGCCTATGTCATCATCCGGGATTACCTCGGGTGGGGGATCGACGAATTTCACACTCCCTTCGGGCCGGCAAGCTTTAATGGGGAGTGAAGACGTTGCATCCGATCATCCTGTGGCAGTGGGTCGATGCGTTTATTGACGAAAAAACCTCAGATTGAATAACAATAATGCGGGTGCACCGGCAAACCGGAACAAGGGATGTATCAAACCAGCAGGGGATATAAGATGGAGATACCCTTTACCAAACTTCATGGGAACGGCAACGATTTTGTGCTCATCGATGAGTATGAGAAGACAGTTATCCCTGATGACATGAAGGCGCAGTTTGCCGCTCTCTATTGCAACCGAAGGTTCGGGATCGGGGCGGATGGCATTCTGTTCCTCTCGAAGTCCACAACCTGTGATATCCGGATGCGTATCTTCCAGCCTGATGAGAGCGAGGCCGAGATGTGTGGCAATGGTGTCCGGTGCCTCGCGAAATATGCGTTCGATGCGGGGTATGTCAAGGAGTCCTGCACGGTCGAGACGCTGGCAGGTGAAATCAGCGCGGCCCTTGCATACGCCGATGATGACTTTATCGCGACCATCAGCATGCCCACGCCGAAATTCAGACGTACCGACATACCGGCCACCGGTGACGGTGAATACCGGGAGCGTATTGGGGAGTTCGATGTCTATGCCGCAAATACCGGCGTCCCCCACGCGGTGATCCTCGTCGATGCTGTCGACAGCGTCGACATCGCAGCGGCCGCTCCGCTGATCCGGCATCATGCATCGTTTAAAAACGGCGCAAACGTGAATTTTGTCCAGAAGACCGGTGATGATTCCCTGAGAATACGGACGTTCGAGCGCGGCGTTGAGGAGGAGACGCTCTCCTGCGGGACCGGTGCGACGGCGTCAGCCGGGGTCGTGCGCCACATCGGAATTATGGGGGATACAATTCATGTCGAGACCCAGGGCGGCCCGCTCACTATCCATTTTGCGGATGGCACAAAGATGGAAGGACCGGCCGTCACGGTCTACACCGGCCTGATCACCTATTAACGTTCTTTTTGGTTAGCCTCTCCTCACCGGAATCCCGCAAGGGTTGCCTGCCGGGCCGCGCCGGAAAATGCCAGGTAGGGCAGCGCCTGTTTCAGGCAGGAACCGGACACGCCGAGATCCCGGGGCGTCCGGATCGTACGGCGCTCCCGGGTCTGCAGGATGGCGTGTGCGGTGACCGTACCGATGCCGGGGACATGGATGAGATCCGCAAACGATGCGGAGTTGGGATCGACCGGTTCCCGGCCACGGGCAAGGAGGGCTTTGGGGTCGTCATTTGGGAGCGTGCTGTGATCTTCAAGAAGGGGCAGCAGTTCAGTCCTGTTAAACCCGTACTCCCGAATGAGATAATCCATCTGGTACCAGCGGCGCGATCGCCAGGCAGGTGTGCTCTCCCGCAAGGCCAGCCGGGTTTTTGGCAGCGCCCGAAAGGCTGAGTAATAGATCCGCGAGGGGGATACCCGTTCGTAGAGCGAGGTAACGCAGTCGAATATTTCCGAATCGGTCTCTCCGGCTGCACCGATCACCAGCTGCGTGGTGTGCCGCCCGGGCGCAGCCTCTGCAATCCAGCCGAGCCGTTTTATGATATCGCCGGCATATTCCTTAATCCCGGAGAGCGTACGGAGCCGGCTCTCTCCGGTTGTTTCGACATTGAGGCTGATGCGGTCCGCGAACCGCGCCGCTTCGCAGATATCCTCCCGCCGTGCCCCGGGCAGGATCTTCAGGTGCAGGTATCCCGAGTATCCTCCGCTCCTGAGAATACGGGCAGTCTCAATGAGTTCTCCCATTACCTCATCGGTATCATACGGGATCCCGGAGGTGAGAAGGAGGCCCCCCGCAAGGTTTTTTTGGTACAGGTTCAGGAATGTCTCTGCCAGTTCGCGGGGGGCGAATGCAAGCCGTGATCGGTCAAGCCGGACCGGGCAGTATGCGCAGTCGTATGAGCAGCTCCCGTGGAGGAGCACCTTGAGCATCCGGTTGCAGCCGCCCGCGTTCTGGTTGTACGTGATGCAGGCACTCGAGGTGAGCATCTGCAGGCACTCTCCTGGCATACAGACATCGAACTGACTACCGGAGGTCAGTTTTTCCAGTTTTTCCCCGCACCCGGGCATGTATTCCCGTTTTATGGATGTCGCATATAAAGTGGCGGCGGGCAGAGAGTGAAAGTGACCGGTATTTACAGCATCCGTTCATTTCAGGAAATGGGTCCGGCATTTAGAAGGCATTCTGGCCGTTATAATTGACTCCCCGCATTCCCCTGTCTGTTTCCGCTCATTGATATCTTCAACAAGAGCGAGCGTCGAGACAATGTGGCCTTCCAGGCCCCTGAGTGGACTGACTGTCAGCGATCCCCAGCTCAATGAGCCGTCCTTCCTGAAATAACGCTTTTCCGTGCGGTACCTAGCGATCCTGCCTGTATAAAGTTTTTTTGACCTCGGCCAGATCCAGATCACATGATCAGGGTGAGTTATATCCGCAAACGTTCTGTTCAGCAGTTCTTGAGCAGTGTACCCCAGTATGTCGCGGAGCATCCGGTTCACCATGACAAACCGGTGGTCCTCACCAAAACATCGCCATGCCGAAGTGGTGCATATCTACCTGCCCGGAGATGAGCAGTTTGTCGAGGTACCTTCAGGTAGTGTTCCGGTTTAATGGGATCTTTCGGACAATATCGGTAATACTCAGACCATGCGGGTTTTTCGTCAGGACCTCCTTTATCTGTGCAGTGATCTCCAGACTCAGAATCATTAAAAGAATAATATTTATTGTGTAATATATTAATAGTTCAGCAGTTTCTGTCTGTCAGATATATGTCCCAGGGAGCATCCCCGGCTGGAATATGCTGGTATTATTCCCTTGCCCGGATCCCGTCCTGTATGATCTCAAAATCGAATGAGGCGCCTTCAGGCCGGGACCGGTGCTTGACGAGGGTTGCCCGCCGCCACCCGGGCGCTTCGAGACGATCCAGCCGGATGATCGCTTTTGAGATATGTTCGAGTGACATGCCACCAAGGCCGGCAAACGTATTCCTCGTGGTGTCCATGTAGACCTGGTTGGTGACAAGCACCGGGAGTTCGTACCGTTTCGCATACCCGAGAAGCTGGAGTATCTGCCGGGTGAGCATCTGCATGGCGTCCCGTCCTTTTTCGAGATCGGTGCGGTATAGCGCCGTCGCCGAGTCAAGGACCAGCAGCCCGGGCTTGTGCAGCTTGAGGATCTTGTCAGCCTCCACGATCATGCTTCCCTGCTGCTCGAAGTCGACGGGTTCAAAGAGGAAGAGCCGGTCGGCGATCGCCTCGGTGTCGCTGCCTGCGACCTGGCGGAACCGCTCGATCGAGAAGCCTTCGGAATCGATAAAGATCACCGATCCCCCCGCCCGCAGGCAGGAGATCGCAGCGATCGTGCAGAGCGTGCTCTTGCCGCTCGCCGGGCCGCCATAGAGCTGGGTGATGGTGCGGAGTTCGAGCCCCCCACCGAGCAGCCGGTCGAGGGCCGCATTTCCGCTGCTCTGCCGGTCGGTCTTCATCGGCCACCCGGGCCGGCATCGTGCCTTCTTTCCTGCACTTGGTTCCACGCGGCGTCTTCAATGGCGCGGAGCACGTCGCGTACCGGCAGATCCAGTTCTGCTGCCAAGTCACGTGCGGTATCGAACTCGGCCTTGAGCATGTAGATGCGCCCGTCAATCCACCCGCACTTCACCGGCAGGCGTTTTTTGTGCCCGCGTATCTCTACCTCCACGTCTGCCATCGTTCGTTCCGCGACAAACCGGTGGACCCCCGGGATACACCGGACCCCAAGCGTGCTCAGTTCGCGGGCCATGAGCCGTGCAAGAGCAGCACTCGTTTCAGGCAGGGCGATAACGGTTACCAGGTATCCCGGGCGCCCCTTCTTCATGATGATCGGTGTCGCGCTCGCGTCCCGCGCCCCGGCGGCCATGAACCGTGCTAGCGCTTCCCCGATCACTTCCCCACTCACATCGTCTACATTCGTCTCAAGAATGTCGACCGTGTCCTGTGGCAGTGCACCGGTCGTTTCCACTACCATCGCCCGGAGCACGTTCGGGACATGCGGCGTGTCCCTGTTCCCGGCCCCATAACCGACAGAGTGGATTGTATATACCCCGAGATCAGCAGGCCGAAGTGTGGTAAATTCTGCGAGCAATGCGGCGCCGGTCGGCGTGCAGAGTTCACCCTCATCGTCCCCAAGCATGGTTGCAAGGCCCGATCCTTTGAGGATCACCACAGTGGCGGGTGCCGGGATCGGGATGGTGCCGTGAGATCCGATGGCCGTGCCCGACCCCATCGCAAGCGGCAGCACCGCGACACCGTCTACATGGAGCGTGGAGAGGGCGGCGCAGGCGCCGATCACGTCCGCGATCGCATCGTCAGCCCCGACTTCGTGGAAGTGGACATGGGCCCCGTGGACCGCCTCTTCTGCTGCGTTGATCCGTGAAAAAACCCGCCGGGCAATCGCAATCACTTCGGGAGGTACAAAGGGGCTTGCATCATCGAGCCGCTTGTATACATCGTCGAGCGACCGGTATTCCGGAGTAGCGTGGGTATGCACTCTCATGGCCCGGATGCCGGCCCGGGTTACGGTTTCAACGGTCGGCTCCGAGACAACGGCCCGCATCGCGGCAACGACGCGCTCCCGGTCTGCCCCGCAGTCGAGCAGGGCAGCTGTGATCATGTCACCTGCAGCGCCGTGGAACGGGTCAAAAACAAGGACTCGCATTTACAGTACTTATAAATCCCTGCGTATATGACCTTTAAGGTAATGCCTGAAGTGCAACTGAAGGTCGATTCCGCGTATCCCGGCGACCAGGGTGGGGGAAAAGCGCGGCTCGATCCTGAAACCATGCTCCTTCTGAAGATTTCACCAGGGGATCTCGTGGTAATCGAGGGGAAACGCCGGACCGTGGCAAAAGTCTGGCGATCCCTTGTCGAAGACTGGAACCAGCGCAAGATCCGGATCGACAATTTTACCCGGATCAATGCCGGTGTGAGCATCGGGGATGCAGTCAAGATATCGACGCTCTCCGAGGAGATCGAGGCAAAACGGGTCGTGCTCGCCCCCCCAGAAGACCTCCCCAAGAAAATACCGATTGCAAATAATCCGCACGTGATAAACGGCCTCCTGGATTTCCCGGTCGTGAAGAACGACTCGATCCCGATCATGCTTGGCCTGCCCTTTATCCAGCCGCAGATCGTCGCGTTCAAGGTTGTCGAGATCGAGCCTGAAGAGGCCGTGATCATCACGAAGAACACCACGGTCGAGTTCTCGGATAAGCCGGCCGCCGGGTTCGAGGGCGTGAAACGCTTCAGCTACGAGGATATCGGGGGCCTGAAGGACGAACTCCAGCGTCTCCGCGAGACGATCGAGCTGCCCCTCCGGCATCCGGAGCTCTTCCAGAAACTGGGGATCGAGCCGCCCAAGGGCGTGCTGCTCTACGGCCCGCCGGGGACGGGAAAAACGCTGATCGCAAAGGCGGTGGCAAGCGAGAGCGGTGCGCACTTCATCTCGATCGCGGGCCCCGAGGTCATCTCGAAATATTATGGCGAGAGTGAGCAGCGTCTCCGCGAAGTCTTTGAGGAGGCGCGGGAGAACGCGCCCTCGATCATCTTTATCGATGAATTGGACTCGATTGCGCCCCGGCGGGAGGAAGTGACCGGGGAGGTCGAACGCCGGGTTGTCGCCCAGCTCCTGACCATGATGGATGGTCTCGAAGAGCGAGGGCAGGTCGTCGTGATCGGTGCGACGAACCGGGTCGATGCGATCGATGCCGCCCTGCGCCGGCCCGGCCGCTTTGACCGGGAGATCGAAATCGGTGTCCCGAGTGAACTCGACCGGATCGAGATCCTGAAGATTCACACACGGGGCATGCCGCTTGCTGAGGATGTAAACATCAGTACGCTCGCCCAGCAAACCCATGGATTTGTCGGTGCCGATCTTGCTGCGCTCGCCCGGGAGGCGGCGATCCGTGCCCTGCGCCGGTACCTGCCCGATCTCGATCTCGATAAGGAGGAGATCGACCAGGAAACGCTCGATAAGCTCCGCGTGCTCGCAAGTGACTTCCGAAGCGCCCAGCGGGACGTGGGCCCAAGCGCGATGCGCGAAGTGATGCTCGAAGTCTCGCATGTGAAGTGGGAAGCGGTCGGCGGGCTTGACACGGCAAAGACCGAAGTCCGCGAGGCAGTCGAATACCCCTTAACCCACCATGAACGATTCGATGAGCTTGGGATTGTGCCGCCCCGGGGTGTGCTGCTCTACGGGCCTCCCGGGACGGGCAAGACACTGATCGCGAAGGCCGTCGCAAGCGAGAGCGGCGCCAATTTTATTCCGGTACGGGGGCCACAGCTCCTCTCCAAGTGGGTGGGTGAGAGCGAACGGGCGGTGCGCGAGATTTTCAAGAAAGCCCGGCAGGTATCGCCGTCGATCATCTTCTTTGATGAGATCGATGCGCTTGCCCCGGCACGGGGGACCTCAAGCGACTCGCACGTGATCGACAACGTGCTCAACCAGATCCTGACCGAGATGGATGGCCTTGAGGAGCTCAAGGATGTTGTGATCATGGGCGCGACCAACCGTCCGGATATCGTTGACCCGGCGCTTCTCAGGGCCGGGCGTTTTGACCGGCTCGTCTACATCGGTGAACCTACCTTAGAGGATCGCAGGAAGATCATCGGCATCCACACGCAGTTCATGCCGCTCGAAGGCTCGGCGCTCGAAGAGATCGTCAGCCTGACTGAAGGGTACATCGAGGACACGCTCAGCGAACTGGTTGAGAAACTGGGGAAGGATTCAAAAATTACTGCGGACACCGTAAAAGCGGCTATCGTGCCGGCGAAGGATGCGGCTGGGGGGATCCCTAAAGGAGCAAGGCGGCGGAGGCTGGTCGACCTGATGCACGAGAAGAACCTCACGTTCGAAGACCCGGCCCGGGACAAGAACCTCGAGTCTCTTGCCCAGATAACCGAGGGATTCGTAGGCTCAGATCTCGAAGCGCTCTGTCGGGAAGCCGGGATGTTTGCGCTGCGGGATGGCGCAACGACGGTGACTCAGCAGCACTTTTCAGACGCCCAGAAGAAGGTGCACCCGACCATGAACGACAACCTTCGGGATTACTACGGTAAGATTCAGCAGCATTTCAAGGGCGGGCTTCCAAAGAAGGTGCAGCCGCCTGAATACCAGTAATATTTTGTTCTTTTTTACCTTGGAACCCCCTGCCGGCGCCTCAGCCATCATCAGTCGGGAATCATCATAAGAGCATCAGGGATATTTTGAGCTGATATACTCCTTATACGGGCCCCGTTTGCCTGTGGCGCTCATCCTGGTGACACAAATTCGTGAAAAACCAAGACAAAATATAGGTACAATTGGGAATTTATCGTTGATCAGAAATATTATGAATTAGCATGAATTGCGACGCTGATCTGGAGGGAGGATGTGATTTGGCACAGGGAAAAAAGGGGGTATGTGGGGGGAGGTTTTCCCGCACACCCTGCTTCCGCCAACTCAGGGAACTAAAGTACCTCCGGTTATCCCCGTTTACCGCGTGCCCACGTCAATCGGTATCCCGCGGTCGAAGACGAACAATTCCGAACAGCTGCCGGATCGTCACCTGACAGAAGATCGCCAGTTAATGTTATCCAAGGATTGTCACCGAAGTAATGCCGGGCGGGACCGTACGGGTAAGGGGAAGGATCTCGCCGTTCTGCGGTGCAATGGTCATAGTGAACTGTTGGTAAGGAACTGCATGCCCGGCAGGACAGACAAGAAGCGTGAACTGTTCGGAACCTTCAAGCAGCAGATCCTGATCAGCACCTTTCATGGGAATAAAGTTTGACTTTTGCGTGATCGTCCAGTTCGGGCATACCAGTACGGGGGTCTGCACAAGAGAGAGTTTTTCCTGATCATTTCCACTCACCCAGAATACGGATGCATGGCCCATATCGATCGCACCCGTAGTCAACATGAACGGCTGAACCGTAATCTCAAAAGCTCCCAGAGCCTGAGAATTTTGCGATCTGAACTGTACAGGAACACCACTTATTGTACCGTCAATCGCAGGATATCCAATCATACCAGCAGGATCAGTGAGAAGATTGCTTGCCGCTACCACATTGTGAGAAATCAGGCCTTGATTTTGTTTTTGCTGGGCGACCGGTACAGATGTTTTGCCGTGGGCTAATTCCCCGTACCCGAGGTATCCGATAACCAGTGCTACAGCTGCCAGTAGCAAGATGAGCTGCAGCCCTGTGACTGCACTTTCGTTGCGTAGTGAAGGTCTGTTGTGCATGAGGTCATGTCCCGCATTTTCATCCGATTTATGCATAGTTCGGGTGACAGGTTGTGGCGGGCCTCCCATCATCGGGGATGGATCACGTCCATTGAACTGGGCAAAATTGCGTTCGATGTTGAGCGACGGATCATGATACGGCTCCGCAATCAATGATGTAAGGAAATGCGAGATAAAATAATCTCCCCATTTATACCACTCTCAGGAAGCCGGAGTGGCATTTTTCATCATAATTCCCTATCTTTTTCGTGGATGCTGTAGTGAAGTATAACGGGGTTAAGGAAATGGGAGTTATTCCAACGTTTGACGCGGGCTTTTTCAGTTTTGGATATGCCAGGATCGTTCTTTCTGCCGGTGCAATCTCTCGGATCGCTGCGCTCTGTGCTGACTGTTTAGGAAGAAACAAGAGATAATGCCCGGTGGGAAAACGATCTGGGGAAATCCAGTTTTTCAGGGAAAAACTCTATTTATCATCAATATCTTTGCAGCATGTTATTCTGCCCGTTTCTCCGTATTGAAAAAGTAACGGGATACACGGGACGATCTGCATACTAGGATATCTGGAGTTACGCCGGTTTTAAATTACTCCCCCGCCGGAAAAACAGTAACTCTTCCTGTAAAAAATACCGGGGTGCCCGCGGGAACCGGGTCCTCGCCCTACATTATAGAAAGAATTTCCGCCCGGCCGTTTATTCGTTATATCGCCGCTCGTTGATCTTTGCGGCCATGATAAAATCGTTCAGGGTCAGGCCACCGGCCGGGTAGGTATAATACTCCACGTCCACGAACCTGCCCTCCCGCATGGCGAGATCCGGAATGTGCCCCTCATCAGTGGACATCGTCAGTATATCGTTGAGGAATTCGATGGACTTTTCGCTGTCCTCGAACATGAATGTGCGCTTCAGGTGGCCGTTCTCAAGCGACCAGCCAGGCACCTCTTTTAAGAGTTCTACTGTATCCTTTCTGGTGATTGGCGGCGACCCGGGCTTGTATGTTGTGCACTTCTTCTTGTCGAGTTCCATGGTTATCAGTCCACCGTATAACCAAAAAAAGATTTCTTAAAAAGAAATAAGGGCAGAAATGTCCTTTTTCAATCAGCTGGCGTTGGGAGGACGGGTGAATCCCCTGCCCGCTCTGTTTCTGGAGGACAAGCATCACCACAAGCGGGATCAGCAGGGCGCCCCAAAAGACCATAACACGTCCGGCACAATGGAGTACTACGAACAGGCCATCAGTATTTTCTGACCTGCACGAGTCCCTCCGGGCCGTGCTTGCTGAACGGCTGGGCTGGTGCGAGCTCCGTGAGGTGCAGGAGCAGGCATACACGGCAATACGCCGGGGAAATGACGTGCTCGTCATCGCACCGACTGCCGGGGGAAAATCCGAGGCCGCCCTGATCCCGGTGCTGGACGATGTTCTGAAGTCCGGCACAAAAGGGGTTGCCTGCCTCTACCTAGCGCCTTTAAAGGCGCTCATCAACGATCAGGAGGAGCGCATCGCAGCGTTTTGCCGGCCCACCGGCCTCTCTGTGGCAAAGTGGCACGGGGACGTCCCGAAAGGAGACCGGGGGTGGAACGCGGACGAAGCCCCGCAGTTCCTGCTGATCACCCCGGAGTCG
This sequence comes from Methanoregulaceae archaeon, assembly GCA_019695435.1. Classification (GTDB taxonomy): domain Archaea; phylum Halobacteriota; class Methanomicrobia; order Methanomicrobiales; family Methanospirillaceae; genus Methanoregula. The sequence continues at coordinate 11,649 of JACTVF010000035.1, forward strand.
CTCGAAGTGCTCCTGCACGAAAAAGGGCTGGCCCCTGACTTCGCGAACCTCCGGTATGTCATTGTGGACGAACTACACGCGTTCGTTGAATCGGAGCGGGGTGTCCACGTCAAAATCCTCCTCGACCGTCTCGACCGGATCGCCCGGACTCCGGTGCAGCGCATCGGCCTCTCGGCGACGGTCGGGAACCCGGATGAGGTCCTCGCGTGGTTCTCAGGTGGCCGCCATACCCGCCAGCTCGTCGCTGTCCCTGCGCTGTCAACGACAAAAAAATTCCGGTTTGTTATCGAGCCTGACCCGACCCGCCGGATCGACGCGCTCACCGGGCTTGTTGCCGGTAAAAAAGCGCTTGTCTTTGTTAATAGTCGGAGCGCGGCAGAAACGATTGTGCGGGAGGCAGGCGGTCGGATAAAAAACCTGCATATCCACCACTCATCGGTCCCACCCGTCACAAAAAAGGCTGCAGAGGAGGCATTCCGTAGGGAGGAGGGTGCATGTATCTGCTGCACGAGCACGCTGGAACTCGGGATCGATATCGGTGACCTGGATATCGTAGTGCAGATCGGCCCACCGGCCTCGGTCTCCTCGTTTTTACAGCGTATGGGCCGGAGCGGCCGGCGGGAACGCGCCGCGTTTGTTGCCTGGCTCCTTTCAGATCCGGAGGAACTCCTCACCAGCTGTGCGGTGATCGAATGCGCCATGGAGAAGAGGGTCGAATCGCTCCTGCCGCTGAAAAAACCCTATAACGTGCTCGTCCAGCAGATCTTCCTCTACCTCCTCTCTGCATCCCGGGCCGGCCGGAGCACGATCGCCCGCACCCTCCTCATGCTCTCCGTATTTGCGTACTTCTCCGTTGAGGATGTAGATCGTATCCTCGATCATCTGATCTCTATAGGTTATCTGGCCGCTGACGGTGAGATGTTGATGCCGGGAACGGAAGCGGAACGGATATTCGGCCGATCGAATTACCGGGAACTGTATTCGGTGATCAGCGGGGGGAACGAGTACCGGGCTGTGACACCGGATGGCGAGGTGGTGGGCAGCCTCGACGCCCGGTTCGCGAACCGCCCGGATCCGGGGGACTTCACGCTCGGGGGGGCGAC
>JACTVF010000466.1 GCA_019695435.1 Methanoregulaceae archaeon
TCCTTGAAGTAGTTGATCCCATTCATGCAGTTCTGGATGCAGTCGGCGGTGAAGCCCTGCGAGAGCAAAGTCTGGTTGACCGAAGTGCCGTGCCCCGCGACCGCGTAGAAGATGTAGACGAAGAAAGAGGTCTTCCATACGTCGAGGTTGGCCTGGTATGCGGAGCCATTGGTCACAGTCTCGCTGGCGTTCCTCGTAGGCGTTTGAGTCTGTGCGGCGATGGTCGCCTGATAGATTAAACTCTGGTCATGGTTCATCTGGGCGATGGCCGCGTTCTGTGCGAGCTGCTGGTCGACCCCCTGCTGGTAGACTATGCCGCCGGTGAGTCCGACGACGAGCAGAGCGATGAAGATTCCCGAGAGAACCAGTTTCCTCATTTGAGTGCTCCGGTGCGCTTTCGGTTAATAAGCGTATAGCGCGGAGCGACGAGGAGGATGAGGCACGGTATGACCCACGAGGCATTTTCCACCATGTTGTCGAGCAAGCTGAGGTACAGCGAAGTCCCTCCCGTGACCAGGTCTATCGTTACCGGGAACCCGGCTAGCGCCCAGAGCGCGTCGAAGACCACTATGACCGCCATGACGGTGACGAGGGTGTTGGTCGGGATCCTGACGATGGAGCACGGCCCTTTGATGATGCGCGTCCTGATTGTCACAGACCACGGATAGGCGAGGACGAAGTAGGCGACGACGAAGGCGCAGCACAGGAAGATGAAGGGCAGATAGAAGACGAAGGCCAAGGAACTCTCCGCCGGGTACACGATGTAATAGAAGACGTACCAGGTTATCTCGTGCATGGCCGCGACCAGCCCTATGACGATTCCACCCTGGATGATGTTGTCCCAGCCGTACCGCGTGACCAGAGCAGCGAACATGAGCCAGATGAACCAGTGCCCGGTGCCGAGGGTGCCCCCGATGTCGAAGACCCTGAGGACGAGTATGTTCGCGTCATAGTGGACGAAGAACAGGAGCGAAAGCCAGAACCAGATGACGAAGGGCATTGAGAGAGCCCAGATGCGCGGGTATGGGTGGCCGAAGAAGTCGCCTGTGCTGCGGGCGAGCTTCCTCAAGGGGCTGAATCGGACTTCGATGGCTACGAAGATGAGCAGGGCTATCGCGTAGAGGATGTCATGGACGTTTCCCGGCGTGTAGAAGTTCGCGGGGATAATGCTCGTGGTCACTCGACCTTTCTTGGGCGGTCGGTGTCAACCCCTCCCTGTGTTTCATGCTGCCGAAGACGGCGCGACCGGAGCTCTCCTCCGAGACCATGCAGAGACGAGTTGACCATGACTAATCGACCTTCGCGGCCAGTTGTTCCTTGTTGCTGTTGGTCTTTCCGAGTACCCAAGAAACAACCTGGAGGATGAAGATTGTGGGGAAGAGAACGAGCACGATAATTGCTTGCCAGCCGAAGAGAAGGCTAAACGGTAATGTATTGAAGGCACTGTGGAAGTTACTAAGCAAGGTGCTCATGTATGACGGGGTGGCAGTTCCAGGGCTTGTGAACTTGAAGAAATCCGCGAAGAGTATGCCGATTCCCGCGTATATCACCATGAGGATGGAGCAGATGGACCAAAGGAAGTAGTAAGCTGAGCGCCCAATGCGCAGTACTCTTTTGTCCATCTTCAATCGACCTGTTTGTACTTCTTGCCGTCGATGACGATGTAGTTCTCCTTGGGCTTCGCCTTCTTCTGGCTGAGCTGCTTCGGCTTGTCTGCCTCGAGCTGCATCGGTTCGACGTCGGGCAGCCTGAAGAAGTCCTCATCCGGGGCCTTGGAGCCTGAGCCGAAGATCGACATGGTGCGCCTGATGTCCTCCGCGCCCACTGGGTTCTCCGCCTTGAAAGCCTGGATGTACCCGTCGACCGCGTTGCCGATGGACTTCAGGGCGGACTTGGTCCTGGCGTGTCTGTCGGTCTGGCCCGGGAGCCGCTTGAGGGAGTAGCCGACGAAGAGGATTCCCTTCTCGGTGAGCCTGTAGTAGGGCTTGCCGTCCTTCTGGCCGACCTCGTCGAGCAGCTTGGCCTTCTCCATCTGCTTCGCCACCTGCAGGGTCTCGGGGTTGCCGACGTATGCTTCTCCCTTGTGGTCTGCGAGGTACTTCAGGAACTCTTCAGGGTTCATGGCTTCGGCACCTCTTCGCTCTGGGCAGCCGCGACGAGCTCCTTCATCTTCTCCTTCGGCTGGTGGGCCAGGTAGGTCGCCAGATAGGTGATGCCGGAGGTCGTGACCTTGAAGATAGGGATGCCCTCCCTCTCGCCGTCCCTCTTGAGGAACCCGTCAGCCTCCATCTGCTTCGCGGTCTCCAGGGTGTCAGGCTTGCCTACCACAGCGACGCCCCGGTTCTTGATGAGATAGCGGGTGAACTCGTCCGCGTTCATATCGGCTCATCGCTCAGTGGCTTTATCGTCAGCCTGCTCGCCTGCTTCTGGTTCACCATGACGAACTCCAGCACCCCGTCGTAGACGCCCTGCGGGTCCTTGGAGACCTCGATGTGGCCGTAGAAGTGCGACTTGTCGATGGTGAGCTCGAAGTTCCTCCGCCGTCCTTCGGACACGGAGATCCTTTGCCCTGTCATTCTATCCCCTTCGGCAGTTCCAGCCCGCCCGTCTTCACCGTCGAAATCTTCTTCACGCTCTCGACCATGCCCAGCTTCG
>JACTVF010000036.1 GCA_019695435.1 Methanoregulaceae archaeon
AAGGTTGTGCTTATCGTCGATGACGAGCCGGATATTGTTAACCTTATTGACATCTTCCTCCGCACAAAGGGCTATGTGACCCTTACTGCCAGCAGTGGGGCTGCCTGCCTCAATACCTTAAAGAAACAGATCCCCGACCTGATACTTCTTGATGTGCGCATGGAGCCCATTGATGGATGGCAGACCCTTGGACAGATCAAGAAAGATCCCGGTTTCAAATCAATTCCGGTCCTGATGCTTACGGCGAGCACGCTCACCGCCGAGATGGCAAAACAGTATAATATCTGTATAGAGGATTATATCACAAAGCCATTCCATCTGGAGGACCTCTACACAGCAATCGATAGTATCCTCACACGGAAACAGAAACTGAAGGAGACGTTGGCCTTAGCCAGGAAAGTAGGTATCGAGAAGGAGAAGTTCTGTGAGTTCGCGACACTTACCCGTCGCATATCCATCAATAAGAAGATCCTCGATATCCTGAACGTGCCTCAGGTCATACCCGCACAGGCGGATCTGCACACCCTCGATGATATGCTGGTCGTCGACTATATTAACGTCAAGACCAGGGACAATGAGAAACGTGCTGAACAACTACGGCAGGAGATCAACTCCGCGTTGAGGGCAAAAGGCCTTCCGGAACTCGGCTGGTAAGATCCCGGAGGGGCTTTGTCCCTCCCGTTTAAGAAACCGGTTTCTTTTTGTTGGAGGACCCGTCAGAAGGTTGAATCAGCCCCGGATCTTTTCCGGCAACAATGCCTGTAACCGCGGCGACCAGCCGACGGGATTCATGCGGCATAAATACTGCAACCAACCATGATAAAGGAGAGATATGGAGCGAACGCAGCATCCCTACGACACCGTTATTGACGCATTCGTCCTGATGAGAATTCCCCGGGACCTTCTCGCGTGCTATCTCTGGCTTGCAGCTGCGCTTCTCGCCATCTATGCCCCCTACCTGAATGAATCGTTCCTGCGGGTCCTGTTTGGCGTGCCACTGGTACTGTTTATCCCCGGGTATGCACTCATCGCCGCGCTCTTTCCGGCTGCACGGGATATCGACGGGATCGAACGTGTTGCGCTGTCGTTCGGGCTTTCGATCGCCATCGTCCCCCTCACGGGCCTGGCCCTGAACTATACCCCCTGGGGGATCCGGCTTGACCCTATCGTGACCTGCCTCTGTATCATTACGGTCGGATTATGTCTGGTCGCCCAGTACCGCAGGGCCCGGGTCCCGGAAAACGAGCGTTTTACTGTCCCGTTCCAGGCGATGCGACAGGCACTTTTTGATGAATTCTTCAAAAAATCCGGCAGTTCCCGCACCGATCGGATCCTTTCCCTCATCCTGCTCATCGCGATTATTGCAGCAGTGGTGACCACGGCCTACGTTATCATCGTTCCCAAAGAGGGCGAGAAGTTCACGGAATTTTTTATTCTTGGTGATAACCAGAAAGCTGCAGATTATCCGACGACTTTCCTCGTCGGTACGAACAACTCTCTGTATATCGGTATCGGCAATCACGAGTACCGCACGGTCAACTATACTGTTGAGACCTATCTTTTGAATATGAGCTTCGATGAGACGACCAACACCACCTCCCTTGGCGCGATGACCCTTCTTGACCGGTTCACGGTACCGGTGCCGGATAACCAGACGGTTGTCAGGCCCTATTTCTTCACAGCCACAACAACAAAATTCAACCGGGTGGAGTTTCTCCTGTTCAATGAGACCGTTCCGGATGACCAAATAACTGGAATGGACAGGATCAACCAGAGCTACCGGGACCTCCATCTCTGGGTTACTATCGGGTCGTTACATTGACCGGTTCGTGAATACGTGCCCGGGATAGTTTTTATCCATGGGCGGTTTTCCCGGGATCGGTCAGCTCACCGGCTTCTCCGTTAACGACTGCGGTGTTCTGACGCCACGCACCAAAAAAGGCAGGATATTATTCCGAAAGAACGGAAAAGACCGCCATCACCGTCGGACGTTTTGGGTCCGGAGCACAGCGTTCCAGCTGGATGACTTTTCCGGTCCCCTCGGCAAAAACCGATGCGAAGAGGCTGCAGACCGGGCAGGGGTTTGTCGTGCAACACCGGGGGGACTCCTCAGCCAGTACCCTGCACCCGCCAATGAGCCGGTACTCTTCCAACGTTACCGAAATAATCTCTCCTTCATGGGTGGAGCGGACCCGCCCGGCCACTTCGAGAACATCCACGCCGAGTTCCCGGATGAGACTATGAAGTGCAGGCATATCCGGAGGGATTACCAGGTGTTCCCGTTCCTGGAGCAGGCGGAGTAACGGCGCACACGAGGGGTCCATCAGGATGCCGGCCGTATCCGGCCCCGTAACAAAGGAATCCATGGGTAACGGCTCGCCGTTGTAGACGGCGACAGGAATAAACTGCATCGTCCGGGTCCTGCCTTCCCGCCCTTTCGGGATGATGCTTGCATTCCCCTGAATGCCCAGATCGGCACAGGTACGCGTGAGATTGATGCTTCCCTGCGCAGGAAACAGGCTCAGGTACCGGAGATCAAGGGGGTCGCTGCCGGATAAGGTGGTAAAAAAGACGCCCGTCAGCAGGCATACCAGACCAGCTACTACCAGCTCGGCACTCGTGAAGTCACTGCGGTTTGTCAGGACGGCGGTTATAATAAGGATACCTGCCATGACGATCAGGAGCAGCGCAGTCCGATAGTAGGGATTCAGAGAGGGAAATTTCATTATCAGGCTCCGGTGTACTGTTTTCTGAACTGATATGTGCGGACAGACTGGATCGCAAGAATGACGGCCGTCAGACCACCGATGACCAGGAGAGCGAGCGGGACATGGTTTGATACCTGGATGAGCAGTGCGATAATGAATGATCCGCCGCAGAAGAGTGCAAAGGGTATGAGATCCTTTTGGGATTCAAGCAATCCAAGTGCCCCGTAGACGATACCGGCAAGCATACATGCGGAGAATAACCCCGCCCAGAGATTCATGATACCGCACGCAACAACAAGCGGTTCGCCAGCACATACCAGGTAGAACCCGCGTTCATGCAAGGTACGGGTGATAACGAGGATACCGCATACGAGCAGAAGCAATGCGATGTTGAGATACCATGCGGGTGAACCCAGGAGAACGGAGATCCCGGTAACGCCGATCGCCAGGGCGATAAAAAACGGGTATTCCGGCTGAGGAGGGGTCATGGACGTGCCTCCCGTGCAACCGCGGCATCCATGATCCGGATATGCACCCGGATATTCTGGGATTGCAACAGCCGGGCCAGCTGCCGGATATGGCTGGTGTCCCCGCATCCGAGAGAGAAGAGGTACGCCTCAGTGATCGTGACCTGGGAGAGGGTCCTCGCAACCTGCCCGGAAAACGCAGGGACTCTCTGGTACTGCAGAACGGTCAGGTACCGATCGCGCATGGCCTCGTAAAATGCCTGCATCCCTGGATCTGGCGTTTGCTGGAGACCATTCTCACATTCACGGACAGAGGACCGGAGGTCCGAACGATCCTTCATATGGTAGAAGTGATCCTGTCGCTCTGCCGGATGCATCCATTCCCGGAGTTCCGAGATGCACCGTGAGAGGTTCTTCTCCTCCCGGATCAGATGGAGAATATTCGGGCCGGAGATCAGGAGTACCGATACATACTGGTATGTCTGGAGGGTATGCTTGACCATACCGGTCACATCGGATATCATCCGGTCGAACTCCTTTGCCGGCCAGGGAACACTACTCCAGGGAAGATCGAGAATAATTAACGGCGGGGAACTCATCTCTCCGGTATATCGTTTGACAAAGAGCTTGCCGTATTTGGCAGAGATTTTCCAGTCAACATGGCGAATGTCATCACCGGGGGAATACTCCCGCAGCGAGTGGATATCCGTCCCCCTCCAGACACTGAGCTTCCGGCTGTCAAGGTTACCTTCTGATAACTCAGATACCGGCGGTTCAAAGAATCCAGACGGTTGAACCGAGAGAACGGGTTCGCGGTCACGTTCCCGGGTGAGCTGGACGGTATCCTCAAAAAAAAGATTCCCCACCGTCACCGATACCCCGGAGAAAGGCTGTGTTCCGTGAATGTCGGGGACGATCTGGTAACTGAGCTGGCGTACCTGGGATGATGGATCGGGGTTGATCGTAACGGTGGTGACGCCATCGACAAGGATGGTATGAGGAGGAATCAGGTCTGCGATCTGCACCTGCATCCGGGATGACCCCCTGCCCGTAACGATGGCTGTCACCTGTAACGGGGTTCCTTTCCTGACAGGATTCCGGCTCAGGGATCGCTCTATGTCTACCGATGCGACTATTTCCCGAAGGCCCTTATCAAAGAGGAGATATTGCCCGAGAAGAGCGGCAACAAGCGTCCCCCCGGCAAAGAGGATTGCCATATCGTCGAGGATAAGCGCACAGGAGAGGAGGATGAAACTAATCAGGCATAATCCCCGGGTGCATCGTCTCAGCAGCAAAACTCAGAGCACCTCGACTTTTGTCACGATCTCATCCATGACCTGGCCCCGTGTGAGGCCCTCGATCTCCGCGTCGCGGGAAAGGATGATACGATGGGAGAGGGCTGCACTGGCAATCTGTTTGATGTCATCGGGGATTACATACGTCCGGTTATTCAGGGCTGCCATTGCCTTACCCCCGCCGACCAGGGCTAACGAGGCACGGGACGAGCCACCCAGATTGATATCCGGGTGAGTCCGGGTGGCAACAACCAGATCCCGGATATACTGGAGGACGGGATCTTCAATGGTCACCTGTCTGACCACCTGTATATAATGTTTGAGCGCAGTGGGGGTAAGAATCGGGCTGAGTGTCACGGCATAGGAATCCCAGTTGAGCAGACCGCTGTTTGCACGTTTTATTATACTGAGTTCTTCCTCTGCACCCAGGTATTCAGACCGTATGCTGAACATGAACCGGTCACGCTGCACTTCGATCAGCGGGAACGTTCCCTCGAATTCATGGGGGTTTTGCGTTGCTATAACAAAAAACGGTGATTGCATCGGCAGGGTGATCCCGTCGATCGTGACCTGGCGTTCGCTCATCGCTTCGATAAAGGCACTCTGTGATTTCGGGTTGATACGGTTGATTTCATCCACGAGAAGGATGTTGGTGAAGATCGGTCCTTTCCAGAGAACAAATTCTTTTTTATTGGTGTCGTAGATCCGCACCCCGAGCATATCCGCAGGCTGGATATCAATTGCACCCTGTATACGGTTGAAGGTGCAGCCGGTGATAAGTGCGATGGATTTGGCTATCGTTGTTTTTGCGGTCCCGGGTACGCCTTCGATCAGGATATGCTCCTCATTGAGAAGGGCGACCAGGATCAGATCGATGATCTCCTGGTTCCCGACAATAAATTCATTCAGTTTTCCGTTGATTGTAGCGGACAACCGGGAGATCTCGGCGATCTCCTTTTTTAAATCTGTTTCAGACAACCGGGCCAGCTGAAGAATTTCTTTTTTTGGGGATACCTGGCTTTCGGCGGTCGCGGCAGGTGCCCGGAAATTATCAGGGTCCTCCTTTATTCCATCCCGCCCGGACTGCCGGATTATGTCAACAATTTTTCTATCCAGATTACGAGTCATTCTTCCACCTACATCATCTTCCTTTTCCATGCCCACGCTGTGCCCAGCATCAGGAGGCATATGATGAAAATTTCAACAATAACAGTGGTTTTTGTGAGATGAAATATTTCGCTGAATCCGCCGGCCTCCGCGGTACGGGAGTTCATCTGGTCGATCAGGACCGGCCCGCCACGGGTGGTGAGGTTCTGGATAAAGTTGCGGTTATTCGCGTTCTCCTCCGGGGAATACATGGAGTTGATGAAGATGCTTGGATCGGAGAGGACAATGAGCTGCCCGGATCCTATGGATTCCGTGGCCATGACCGGAAATGTCCCCATCTCCTCTCCCAGATTGAGCCGGCGATCGCCATTGATATCGTTCCAGCTCATGACTGAGGTGAACATAAGAGGCGCCCCGCCTTCCAGGGGAGCTGCACGGTTTAGTACCAGGTCCTCAGGAAGGGAGATCGGACTCTCTTCTGAAGAAGGGTATGCTACGATGGTATAGGGATCCGGATATTGCTCGTCGAGACTTGCCAGGTTCCCGGGCAGGATGGAGATCGTGCTGCCAATGCCGGTCAGGATCTCATCTCCTGTTCCAAAGTCGTCAGCAAGGAAGATCGTGTTTCCCTTTTTGAGAAACTCCCCATATGCAGCGAGTTCCTTTGCGGTCGGATCCCGATACGGTGCGATAATCAGGAGGGTGGTATTGTCGGGCTGTGTGGCAAGGGTACCAGGATCTGAAATGTCTGTGGTCCGGTGGCGGTCCAGATCTGAAAAAAACGATGACGTGCCATTCCAGCCATTATTGTACCGTGAAAACTCCACCGTGTTTGAAGAGAGCTGCACGATAAGAATAAACGCGGCTGCAATGATCACCACACCGGCAATCCAGAATGCTGGTCTAATGGTCTTCCCCCCCCATCTGCTCTTCCGTTGAATCGATCGCCGTCTCAAATACGGCCTGGTCTTTTACCGAGACCTGTCCGCCATACCGGACCCTCTCATAGACAGAGACGAACCGGGCAAATGCTCCGCAATACGGCTTTCCCCGGCAGTTCCGGGACATCTCCCGCGCTGTCAACGTCTTGTGCCGCCTGATATGGAGGTCATGGGCAATACGCCCGGCCAGCAGCTGGTAGACACTCCGTGACGCGGCACTCAATCCCTGTTCCCTGAGGATCCGGGTATAATAGGTAATGAGCGTTTCTTTTCCGGCTTTCATGGAATCATCCACCGGATTTTGTTGACTCCCGACAGGGCCGGTCAAAAGGAGTTCTGATCCGGTCTCAGCGGAAAACTCAGTATCCCGGGACGCGCCCGATGACGGTATTTTTCGCTGTCCCATGCGCCGGAGGTAAAGCACAGCGGCACCCAGGAACAGCAGGAAGAGGCCAATACCGGAAATAATCAGCGCTATGCGCCCGTAATCCATGTCAACACCACGGATAAATGAGATATCCACAACGACGGGATCGCTCTCTGAAGGATTGAGCGGGTAACCGTCGCCATAAAAATCTGCAATCATTGTATGTACCCCGGGGGACAGCTGGATCTTCTGCATGAACTTTCCGTTTGCATTGGTTTTTGTCACAATGACATGGGACTGGTCCCAGGTGATCTGGACTGATGCAGATGCGACCGGATAATTTGCCATGACAAAGCCGGTACAATTGACGTTCCCCTCCGGGTCTGGTTTGCTCAGGGTAAGATTGGTAACCGAATCAAGAGGAATGACCGTAAGGGTCCGGTCAACCGAACGGGAGGTAGGGGAGCGTGCATAGACAGTGTGGTTGCCTGCGAGGATCCGCCCGATGGGGAACTTGACATCGTAATATCCAAACGTATCTGTTGTAACGTTGGAAACAGGATTGTCATCGACATAAAGGAGGATGGGTTGACCTTGTGCACGGAGCGTGGTGTTCCCCTCAAGGGTCAGGGAGAGACCCATGCACTCGATGATATCCCGGTATACTCCTGTTTCGGGCCTGATGAACAAGGATATACGTTCCTCTCCGGGTATGAGGGACGTGGTCACCGGTATCCTGGCCGTGGATTCTGGTTGTTCAATCTCCCGGGTGATCTGGTCGACGGCCTTCTGGCTTTCCTGGTTTTTCGTTGGGTCAAGACCAAATTTTGTCGCGATGCCGGTTATTTTTTCTGTTGAGTTCCGGTAACGTTCATCGAGTCCCTGAACGCGTTTACGTACCGCATCTCCCTGTAACCTGACCGTCGTCAGCATATCGTTGTTATTCTCGTCGCGATACTGGATCTCCAGTGTCTGCAGGGAATCCAGGGTAACCGAGGTGTTCAGCAGTGTGTCCAGGATTTCCTTCTGCTGTCCAGTGTCTGTTTCGAGCTCCTGGATCTCACTCTGGTTCATATCCAGTGTGACAATCAGGTTTTTCAGGGATACCTGGTTTTTTGTAAAGAGATCCAGAGCTCTCTGGGCGTCTGCGGCATCATGGATCTGGATATTCAGGGAGATCGGCCCGGGAAAATCAATAATATCCTGGAGCTGGGGCAGGATATCAGTAGTGCTGTTCAGCGACTGTAGTTTCAGTACTTCCACATTATCATGAAACGGCGTGGAAAATATGTCGTTTTCGAGACTGTAGAGCAGGGGAGTTGAGACTGCGTGCGCCAGAATGAGGAGGATACCCGTGACGATGAGCGCGAGTACTGCATACCTGGCGTTCGTATTCATTTGTAGAGGATCTCCAGAACTTTCCCGATCACAATCACGCCAAACAGGAGAATCCCACCGGCAGCGACATATTTGAGATATCTCATATACGGGGGAAGAGAGAACCGCGTATCCATCAGTTCAAGAATGACAAGAAGCCCGATCAGCCAGAGCACAAAGAAGATTTCCAGGTCAATGCTCCTCGCTAGGAGCATGAACATACTGATGATCAAAAGCCAGATCGCTATGGCAAGGACTGCAAGGATCTTCTTCTTCATTTTGTCAATATGCGTTTGGAATTCCGGCTATAGGTAATTTTCTTTTTTTTATGGGGGGTTTTGATCTTCCCGTGATTTTAAAAAAACGTCCTATTACGCCTCTCTTTTCGGATCTACGATGAGGTTGCTCTTAAACCAATACCACTATTCATGGTATTATGATATGCGGAAACATTATTAGGTATATAAAACCATGAAGAACGAGGGATATCTGTGATGAAACGGGTGATTACGGGAGTTGGAATTCTCATCCTTGTGCTTATACTGGTCTGCTGCCCGGTCCAGGCATTCACCGCTAAAAACCTTGATATTTCCATCCAGAGCAATACCGATGCGACCGTTACCTTCAGCTATGACCTCACGTGGTACGAAAACATTGTGGTCTTTTCCCGTATCGTGGATCCCACCTCTGAGCTAAAAAACGCGTTTAAAACACAGTTCAGTAAAAATGTCGAGGTTACTTCGGTATCCGGGAACCAGGCTCAGTTCCTGGTGGAAAATTTTGCATCCCGTAGCGTAAACAACGGTGTGGTTTCCCTGAGTACTCCGTCGTTATCGTTCCGAAATGCCGAAAAAGTACTGGACAGGTACTGGTTTGCGCGATTCGTTACTCCGGATTTCTCCCCCGAGGTCACCAGTATCAGTTTTCCCGACGGGTACTCTGAAGTGTTTTATAACCAGGATCAGATCCCCTCTGTCAGCCATACAATGGACACCACCTCCTGATTGAAATAGATCAAAAGTGATGTATAAGAGGAGATTGTGACTATATTTTATGGAAAAAATCCAGATCCAATTTAAAGAATCCGATTATAAGGTCTATTATGATTATTGTCTTAAATATTACCAGGTTCACAATACCGTAAGAAAACAATCCATACACATATGTATCGATCTCTTTGAGAAAGGAATTATCCCTGTTGAGGAGCGGGATATTTCGCAGGCACGCCAGTTCTTCTCAGCAAAATGCGATGATCTCAAAAAGACGCGGAACGGCACCGGTGAGGAGGGGGAAAACACGATGCTCCTCCAGATGCGGATTTGCTCAGATCTCCTTCTTTTGACCGATGACCTGGAAAAAATTTTCCATCTTATCCAGAAACACGGGGTTGTAGCGAATTATCTGATGATACTCGGCACTTTTTCCCGGGTGATTGAAGAGAACCGGAATCTGCAGCTTGCGGGGATTTATGATCTGAAAAGCGACATGATTGAATCCCTGGCGAAACCCCTTGCCAATATCATCCGGCAAAGACTCGGTACAGATCGGGACTGGCACATGGTGGTTCATGAACTCGCGGTCATCGCTGCCCGGTTCAACCAGCGGTATGCTGAACCGAAATTTGACCTGGATATTATCCAGATTGTCGGGCCTGCCGTTGTTGCCCATTTTGATAAAAATGTGGAAAACCGTGAGATCCTCGCAGTACTGCCATCCTGTTTTGAGGAGTGTGAACTTGAAGAGTTCGAGGTCTTCCTGAACCGGACACCGGAGGGGGAAAAAGAGGACCACGATGCTGATATCAACGGGGATGCACTATCCGGACCACTGAAAGGGATTGCCGGCGCGATCACGGCACAGCGGGATAAGTGGGCTCAGGGCAGGCCGGACCTCTCCGGCCAGTATTCCCTGCCTCCTTCAACGGGCACGCCGTCTCCCGGTGACGGAGTATCCCCGGCCGGAACCGGGGCGTTGTCATTTCCCGGTCAGCCACCGGATAGCGGGTATAAAACATTTGATATTGTGGTACGCCCGGACGTAACAACCCAGGTGGAGTCCCCCTTTAAAGTCTATCCCGTATCGGATAGTGTACCGGTAAAAGACAGTGTTCCAGGTAAAGATAGTGTACCGGCGAAATCCCGGATACGGCCATTTGTACCGGCTATTATCGGAGTTTTGGTAATCCTCTTGTTTATTATCGGGACCCTGATCATTTCCGGCGGCTGGAATCCCGCTGGAGCGGGTCACCCTGCAAATTCCACACCGGCAAAAAACGTAACTACCGCAAAACCTACCCCTGTAAAGAACGCAACTACCACAAAACCTACTCCGGCAAAATCCACTCCGGCACCAACACCCACGCTTCAGGTCTACAGTCCATCGGATATCGGCAACCATCTTCTCGATATTGCCTTTGGCCCCAACAATAATGTCATCCAGAAAGCCACCAAGACCCCCCTCATGGTCGCCGTCTCCGGTTCCTATACCGACAACGATGTGGCCCTGTTGAACACCTTTATTCAACAGTTCAACATTAACTCTGCGACGACACAATTATCTCCAAATGTTACGTTCAACAGCGGGGCAAGCGGCATCCGGCTGGTATTTTTACCGGAAAGCGTGTTGAACCAGCTGCCTATGGATAAAAGATCGATATTTTTCAAAGATGACAAGACCGGGAACTATTATATCATCCAGAACGGTATGTACGAATTTGTGAGCACGAGCACGGTAAAAACCTACATAGATTCCGATCTGACGGGAAATCAACGGGATTACTGGACGTTGCGCGCATTACTCTACAATCTGGGATTTACCGGTGAAACGTCAAAATATCCTGACAGTTTGTTTTATGCCGGTTCTACCAATGCAACCCAGCTGAGCACGATTGACTGGGATGCCCTGCAATTGATGTATGGCAGTAAAATTACCAACGGAATGTCGAAGAGTTCCGTGAGAGGAATTCTCTGATGATATTTTTTTCTGGTGCGCTTGACCAATCTTATGGTGCGGCCATGACTCCCGTGCCCCCAAAACAAGGTTCCTGGTGAACAGAGGCACCCTTTCCCTGTTACTTTCAGGATTTGATATCTCATACGGGCCTCGCCTCCTGCTGATGATATCCTGCCAATGCCAGACCCGGCATGCAGAAGAGAGCAGTGACATTTTCCGTCAATCATTAATGGTAATGGTAAAACATCAGCTCCTAAGCTGGTAACGAGAAAAGCAAATACTCAATCAATTGAAGTTAAAAGAATCAAAAGGAGGAGAGATCCGCCCCCGCCGCCCGGACACCCTCAATTGCGATTAGTGCCTTAGATCCTAGTCTGGTGTTCATCGCAATGCTCCCTGTCCCCCTCTGGGACTCATTGGCGCACGAGGGGGGGAAGTCGTGACACCCGAAAATGGATTTTTACGAGACCAATAAAAGATAATGGGATCTCCGCAGGGGGTTGATCATTGAGTGGTCACCTCATTCATCGGATTTCCGGCCGGCAGCGGGCAGTGTTTGCGATCCCTGCTCCAACGATCCTACATGACAGAATACCGGGCTCTAAAGGGCGAATACTCCAGCTATCCATGTAACGATCTGACCGTCCTGCCGACTATTGGCACTCCGACAACTAACATCATGGGATTCTCAATTCATCGATCCAGACATATTCCGGTGCATTGACCGGGACAGCGGTCCGGATTCCTGTGAGCGTGGATTCGGGTATGACCTCCCTGTATCGAATGCTCTTTTTCTGACTCTGGCGAAATCGATATGACCCGATTGCATTCACTCCGGAACTATAAAAATCGGAAACGATGTGTGAGGGGTCATGTGATATGATGGCTCCTCCGGGGCACAGCAAGACAAGAGATTTTTTTGTATTGCGTTATCGTCATTGATCCGCCGCAGGGGCGCCCCTTCGGGGGCGGCGGCACTCATCGTTCCTGTGAGATGAGATGATGGCATCCTCATCATATCTGAACGATTTTCCTACAAAACCCCTGATTTTTTTACAGATCTCAAAACACAGAGTAACGGATGGGACAGTGCCTGTCCCCCAAAAACCGCCCCTGCGCAGTGCGATGATGCGGTATTACCTTCGGGGGTTATCGCTCTACACGGAGTTGCCTCAAGTGTGCGGGGGTAAAGGCAACACGTGCAAAAAGCCCCCAGGAGTCTCGTGATGGGTCTCTGGTAAGGTTGTTGCAGGAAAAAAATCAGGTGCAACGTAGGCACATGACCAAACAAACCAAGAAAAGGGGATTATTGTTTTTGCCTAATGACTGACAAGGTGCTGAACCCATTGTACAAAATTGCCGACGATACCCTGATCCCCGGGACTCTGGGGTGTTTCCGGGGGAGCCAGCATAGTTGTTATCGGGGTGACCCCTGGTTCTGAAGCACCCACCGCGTGTGAGGTTTGCGGGGCGACCGTTGGTGCACCCGTGCTCACCGTTTGCGGGGTGACCTGATAGAACACCG
>JACTVF010000037.1 GCA_019695435.1 Methanoregulaceae archaeon
GGGAGGTGAGCGCAGAGACTGCAAGAAGATTCGCTGATGACCCGGAATTTGTCAGGAGACAATAGTTCACACCCAGAAATGCAGCCAGATCTTTCTCAAACTGTGCTGCATAGCGCCCGGACGTAAGCCAGAAATCAAGAGATGCGTCAACGAGACTGATGAGCTCTTTCTCATCATAGACCCGGCCGGCATAATGTATGGGTGTGGTTCCGGCAATAAATTCTGATTGCTTATCATGTATCTGGTAGAATTCAGCTATTTTTTTGAATATCTCTTTTCGTAATTGAGGCTCGTCCATACTCTGTTTCCCTGCTTACAATGAAGAATTCACTGTACAATACCGTGTATATTCATCCCGTCGTATGGCATCAGAATCAATCTGTGGAAGAATCGAAGTATAATATTCCCTGAGTTCTGGGATTGCCCTGGACATTGGAGTGAATTGGAAATTACGTATTTCGGTGAGCAAACGTGTATTATCACCACTATACTCATTATTCAATCCAGGAGTCTCGACAATAATTTCGGATTTGAACGCTGAATTTTGATTAATCGTGTCAGCAATGGTCAAAAGATCGACAGGATTGCCTGTTGTGATATTGTATGCTCTATCCGGTGTGTCATGTTCGATAAAATGCATTACAATTTTCATGAGATCGGTGATATACAGCCAGTCAAAGTAAACATTCTGGCGGAGTCGGATGGGCATTTGGAGAAGATTTTTTACTAGGGCGTTTGATATGAATTTATATTCAAAATCCTCATATTTGCCAAACACTCCAAAAAGACGAAGACACACACAATTTTCGGATTTTTCGATATATTTGCTGATCAGATATTTTGAGAAACCATAATCATCTACAGGAATACGTTCGCCGAATGAGGTTTCAGGGATCTGTGACAACGGACGACGTTTATCATACTCTGCCCCGGACCCGAAATGAATGAGTTTGTCAAAATGCTGGGAATTTTTAAGAAGGTTACAGAAAATCCGCGTGTTACGGCTGACACTATCGGCAGGTCCCGGGTATTTCCGATTGCCCCCTATGTTGGCACAATGAACCACATAATCTATTTCATAATCTCTGAAGAAGGTGTCAACAGCGTCCTGTGAAAGAAGATCCAGTTGCATGTGGGTAGGTGCAATAACCGTAGCCTTATCCCGAAAATATTCGTGTATATTCCGGCCGATAAAACCGGTACCCCCGGTGACGAAGAGGGTTTTGTTTTTCACGTTCAACCTCGCAGGTTCAGGGTATCGAACCGGTCTTCGTCAAGTTTCATGAAGATGCGATTCTTCTCAAGTTTGTAACTGAGATACTGCCGCTCAAAATCCAGTGCATACGGAAGGGAATGGGGATTCTGGATTGCTTTGGCACAGAGGATCACATTTCTGGTTTCAATACAGGTCAGTTTTGGCGCAATTTTTTCAATAAAATACTGGTTGTTGAATGTCTTTTTGCTTATCCCGCCCCCGACCGTAATCCGGTTTATTCCATGTGCCTTTGCGGTCTCAATTATTTTCTCAACTTCGTGATTAACAAAATCCGAATCCTGCTCGCTTTTTCGTCCATAGGAATAGGAAAGATCGGATCGACCAATCGTGATGCCTTTCATATAGGTATTCATAGCGGATAAGATGGCATCCAGATTCCCGACAGCAGTCTTGGTTTCAATATTGATGTACACATCAAAATCACCGGTTGCTTTCCCGAGGAGATCTTCAAGCATATTCTGGCTTTTGATCAATGCAAATTCTGATTCCACCATGGGAACGATAATGCCATCTACGTTCAGGTGCAGTGCCATTTTTAAATCGGTGAATGCTTCAACACCACCGATTTTTATAAACATCTTCAAACCCGCTTTTGCGGTCAGATACCTGAGAAAGATAAGATCCCGGTGATCGGATCCTTCATTTTCAAACTCGGACTTGATTCCTTCACAGCCATAAGTATCCCTCAGTGTGAGAAGATGGGAATAAAGGTTTTTTTCCAGATCTTTAAGAATCATGTGCTGCCACCTGCTGGTTGTCTGTTGATCCCGTTTGTACTTTTATGATTATTTACCTGTAGTACATAATTTGCAAATGGGGGGGATTTGTCCGTGTGCATCCCATTATTTTACGAATTCAATATATACCGGACGAAGACCTCTGACGGTAAATAAATACTATACACCCTTATTTTACTGGCGTGATCGATGTATAATCATCAATAATAAAATCCGACAGGCGTCTTAACTTTGCCAGATCCGAAATATCCGATCTCCGGGTGATTACATACTTACAGCCCGCTTTTTTTCCACTTTCAATATCATGGATAGAATCGCCAATAAGGAGTGTATGGGCAGGTGAAACATGGAGGTCATTCATAATTTTTACCGCCCCCCACGGATCCGGCTTGGGGTGCTTAAGCTGATCCCCCCCAAGAAGGAGTGAAAAATACCGGTCGATCTGCATCAGGTGCATAATGTGTTCAAGGTTAACCGTTTGATCATACGAGAATATGGCACATCGGCAAGTTTGTGTGATTCCCGACAGAAAATCCTGAAGCCCCCGAACCGGGACCAGTGCTTGTTTGAGTATCTGATCCTGACTGATATAGACATCTGTTTCCTGAAATGCACCAGAAATCACCTGCAAATTCACCAGATATCCTTTCTTCTGTAGTTCTTCAACAACCAGATTCTGGATGTAACTCCTATTATAGATCCCAATCGGGCCGTTGGGGTTCATGGATCTTTTTACCGTATCAACTCCCATGAGCTGTATGATCCAGTTCACCACCGATTTATCGCTGATCTGCATTGCATGACAGATATTTTCCGCCCGCCTCCGGGCTACGACGATCCAGTAGGGGTAAAGCTCAAAAAGAGTGCCATCCTTATCGAATATAATGAGGTCTATTTCTTTTACGGTTGTACCATTTATTGCAAGATCGATCATGAGGAGGCCGTCCTAAGAATCCCCGTCATCAAGCCGTATGGGCTTTATGATCATTTCCTTTCTGAACTCATCACGGGGTAAAAACGGCCACATATCCTCCAAAGGCATCGAAACCATTCTTCCGTCTGGAAGAACCTTCGAACTGACACTTGGTGTAATCTGCTGGTCCGTGCAGGTGAATACCTCACAGATTACCGGGCCTTCCTGATGAAGGATATCACCCAACCGGAGATCAAGTTCACCTTGATCGTGCAGGGCTTCATACGGAATTCCGTATGCATAAGCGATCTTTTTGAGATCCGGGCAGGTAACCCCACTGGAGGGATCAGAGCCACAAAACCTTCCCTCGAAATAACTGTTCTGGGTGTTGCGGATCGATACATATCCGTTGTTATTCACGACAAACAATTTGAGAGGGATCTTGTTGTGCACAACAGTCTGGAGTTCTTGAATGTTCATCTGCAGTGAACCGTCCCCGGTCACGGCAACGATGGTGGAATCCGGCGCTGCAAAATACGCGCCGATTCCCAGTGGCAGACTGAACCCCATCGTGCCAAGCGCTGCGGGAGTTATAACTCGCTGGCCCAACTTTACCCGATGTACCTGGGACACGATACAATACACCGTCCCTGCATCGGCGATGATAATTCCGTTTTTATCGAGGAGATCTGATAGTTTATCGAAGAGATTATACGTGCAAATGGGGGATTCTTTGCCCGAGATTTCCGGCGTAATCGAGGGATACCGGGATTTCCAATGCCGACATTTTTTCACCCAATCATGTTTTTCAGGTATCAATTTTTTCTGTACCTCGTTCAGCAGGGTTTTCAGAAACATCTTCGCATCGGCCTGAATAGCAATATCCAATTTTATGGTGTTCTTTCGTAACTCATCCGAATCGATATCCACAGCTATCTTCTTGGCTTCGCGTCCAAACAATTCGTATTCATAGCCGGTAAAGGGTATCGCAAGACGGGAGCCGATGGCAAGGATAAGATCTGCATTCTGCATGGCAAAGTTTCCCGGCCGGGTGCCTTTCGTTCCGCCAAAACCTACATAATACGGGTGCTCGTAATCTATGAGATCCTGCCCCAGCTTCGAAACCACCACGGGGATCTTCAGGGTTTCGACAACTTTAAGAAACTCCTTTTCTGCGTGGGCCAGCCGCACTCCATTTCCTGCAATAATTACCGGCCTCTTGGCGGTTCGCAAGAGTTCAATTGTTGCCTGAACCTGATCGTGGAGCCGGGCAGTATCTGATTCGGCGGATTCCGGTCTGAAGGGTTCCAGAGATTCAGGATCGATCATCGCAGCCTGCACATCCAGCGGAATGTCGAGCCATGACGGTCCCGGCCGTCCATGCTTTGCATAATATACCGCTTTTTCCAGATGATACCGGATTTTTTCCGGCTCATTGACCATCGCGGAATACTTGGTAAAGGACTGGACGATTGGCAGAATGTTTACCTCCTGCCCCCCGAGGGACCGTAGGTCGGGAATCCCGGAATTATATACATTCTGGGAGCGTTTTGCCTGCCCGGATATCACAAGCAACGGTATGGAATCTACCCATGCATCGACCACACCAGTGATGGCATTTGTCCCGCCAGGGCCGGTCGTGACAAATACCATCCCTATGTTATTCGTTACCCTCGCATAGCTTTCCGCCATTACCGCCGCAGCTCCTTCGTGATGCGCACAGACCACCCGTATTTTTTTATTGCAGGCTAATCCATCCAGAATGTGCATCATCCCGCCACCGGATACAAGAAAGATATGCGGACTCCCCACTTTAACACAAAAATCCGCTATGTAATCCGCTACTCTCTGCATTGGGTCACGCCTCTCCGAATTATTTAGTATCTACTTTATGAAATATTCATTGGAAATCTCGGATAATTTTTTGGGAATGTTCCGAATATTCTGTAAAATTGAAACCGCCTTGTACCCTGTGATAATTGACCAAGGAGATCATAACGCGGTGAAACTCCTCTAAATTATCCGAGATTGACGGTAGACAACGAAACGAGTTATGAAGACAGTGCTTACCTGGGTTCTGAACCGGTAATGCAAATGAATACACGGGAAAAGAACGTTACGAAATGACCGAAACTCATTATTGAATACCGTATCGGCTGAAATTTCTCTCCATTGGGGGTCACCCTATTTTCCTTACCTTATTTTCCAATTTAATAATTTGGAGATTAGCTCATAGCCCTCAATTTGAACCAACAGGAGCAGAATCTGTGGGATTTCGATACGCCCTCCAGCATTTTTCCCAAATTCGGTTTGGTTTTTTCCAATTTTAGAGAGCTATCGCTGAATCGGATGATTTCGGATAGTTATGAGGTTAAAGAGATTATAGGAAAAACAGGCGAAAAGAATTTTCACGTGCGCCCGGAGATGAGTGGTAACCATCAGATGTCCGGCATGGAACGTGCGTTTGATCACAGCGAACGGACGTTCCACCAGTGAGCGAGTTCTGCTGATTGCCCGGTTTCTTCGTTTATCTTTTTCCGAGATAGATCTGCCTCGGACTGATCGTTTCATGGTTTTATCGATTGAGGCGAAAGGAATGGCCCCGAAATAACCTTTGTCCCGGTATACGGTCTCCCCTTTTTGAGAGAGATCGATCTGGCTGTCGTGTACCGATGCAGTAGTTGTATCGATCCTTCGGATGAACTGGCATTCTTTATCGATGAGCGAGTGGAGTTTGTATCCGAATTCCGATTTCGTACCTTTCTTAACCCATGACCCATCCCGGTTTCTCCTGGTCTTTGCAGCATCGCCCCGGGGGTTTATCGGCAGGTGCATGACCGGGATCGGATGTGATGATTGATGCATCCTGGATAGTACCGCGTTTAGTCGAATACCCTTGTTCGTCCAGTTGTCGCTGGAGTTCTTCCCAGATGAGATGGAGCTTTCCTTTGTCCGTCAGTTTCTCCTTGAATGCCCATATCGTCGACCGATCTGGGATTTTGTCCGGATAACCCAGAAAATGCCGAAATGATAACCGATTCGTGGCAAGCAGTTCTACTTCGTAATCCGACAAACCGTGCCACCCGGCAAGAATGAGCATCTTGATCATCAGAATCTCATCGTTGTGAGGTCGGCCTCCAATCTCCTTGTTATCCTGGTACATGTCGCTGAGAATAGGCCGGAATTTCTCCCAGTCGATGATGTCCCGAATCTCTCCCAACTTGTTGCCTAACCCAACGATTTTCTTGTATTCCTGATCCAGAAAAAAAGTCCCCAAACCCGCTCATACTTTTCATTCGAAGTACTAAGATAAAAACCTAAGCTGGGTTAATAGCTGTTCTCTTTGGTATATTTCTGGTGCAGAAAATATTCCCAAATTCCCATATATCCTCACATGATTAAGATCCCGTCTTAATTAAGATTTTATTTAAAATTTATCCTTTCCCTCTCGATAACCAGCGGTCTTTTCAATACTTGCGTCTGGATCGAACCGACATATTCCCCGATGACCCCGATAAAAAACAGCTGCACTGAAGAGAAGAAGAAGAGACCAATCACCAACGGAGCAATTCCCACTGTAAAACTATCCCAATAAATAAGTTTGTAAATTGTATAAACGAATGCAACAACCAAACTTATTATTGCCAGTCCAAACCCCGTCAAAGCGGCCAGCCTGAGCGGAACCTTGGAGTTGTTGGTAATCCCCAGCATTGCCATATCGTAAAGAGAATAGAAATTATTCTTGGTTTTCCCTCGTTTTCTTACCGGTTGAATATATTCAATTTGATATATATCATAGCCGATCTCACTGATAAGGCCCCTCATATAGGGATAGGGGTCGTCAATTGTCCGCAGGATTTCGATTATCCTCTGATCATACAATCCAAAAGCGGTAAAATTTTCAATTTGATTGACTTCAGAAAGATCCTGAAGGATTTTATAATAAAATTTTCTTATGGCAAATAGTATCGGATTTTCTTCACTTTGGTTTTTTACTCCCACAACAATTTTATATCCTTCTTCCCATTTTTTTATGAAATCCGGTATCATTGAGGGTGGATCCTGAAAATCCGCAACGAGAGAAATAACAGCATCCCCTCTTGCCTGGAGCAACCCATAAAATGGTGAGCGGATATGCCCGAAATTTCGTACATTTACGATAATCTTTACATTTTTATCTTTGCTGGCAATTTCTTTTAATAGGGGGACAGTCCTGTCTTTTGATGCATTATCAATAAAAATATGTTCGTACTCATAATCTGTTAATTTTTCAAAAACTTTTTTTACTTCATTGTAAAGTAATTCAACATTTTCCTCTTCATTATAGCACGCCGTAACAACACTGATCAGTTTTTTCTTGTCCATCACTTACGAGTGTTCTAAAAAGTTTTTGTACCAATCAATGGTCGCTTTAAGGCCATCCTCAAAGGAATGTCCCGCAGACCATTTTAATAAATCACGAGCTTTTTTTGCCGATAAATATTGATCTTTAATCTCGTTTATGGCGGTGTTCAGAATAACCGGCTCAAGATTACTTCCCATAAGGGCAGAGATAGTGATTACTACCTCAAGGACCGTTTTGGGGGATTCCATACTGAAGTTGAACGCCTCCCCATGCAATTTTTTCTTATCCATCTTTTCTGCAAGATGGAGATATGCGTTTACGGCATCATTAACATAGAAATAGTCCCGCAGGAATGTCCCGCTACTGCGGATGACGGGGCGTTCCCCGCGGTATAACGAGCGGATAGTTCCCGGGACAAGCCGGTTAAAGTTCAGATCTCCGGCACCGAACAGATTCCCGCAACGGGTGACGCAAACGGGAAGACCATATGTTTCAAAATATGAACGGCAGATGAGATCGGCACAGCTCTTTGAAACATCATAAGGATGTCTTCCTTCAAGAGGTGTATCCTCATCATACGGCAGGTGTTCCTGATCCCCATAGGCTTTATCGCTGGATGCCATCACGATTCTTTTCACCGTTGGGATCTGCCGGCATGCCTCAAGAATATTCCAGGTTCCCTGAATGTTTGACCTGAACGTTGCAAGAGGACTCCTGTTTGCGATGGTAACGATGGTCTGGGCACCAAGATGGAACACGGATTCAATTTCGTATTCATTGATTGCCCGTTCTACAAGCGCATAATCTTCAATTTCACCTCTCACCGTGGTTATGTGTTTGTCCAATCCGGACTGAAAAAAAAGAGATTTGGGAGTATTGTCCCGTACGAGACCAACTACCATAGCACCACGGTCAATCAGTGATTGTGTCAGCCACGATCCGAGCAGCCCCGTGCATCCCGTGATAAAAACAGGACGATCCTCCCAGTATGTCTCTTTCATAAGAATCCCTGTGGTACATTTAGTTATATTGCACGATCATTTTTTAATGTGTGTTTTAAAACTCCAGTGCCTATGGCCAAAATAGCTGATGAGCGTGGTTATTGGTAAAATCAGTAAACCGGCAATCTTTGGATTAATTGCAAAATAACTCACAAAGCAAAACATCAGCACGAGATTTTCCAGCAATACTACAAGGTATACTGAGTTAAACTTCAGAAATTCCCAGATTACAGGATTATGTGATGGAAAAACCCAGTACCGGTTCCAGAGGTAACTGTGGGTGACCGCGATTATGTGCGCAAGAATCGTCGCAAGGAGATAGTTGATGTAACTCACGAAGATAAAAAACAGACCATAGCCCACAATCGTGTTTAATATTCCTACAATCGTAAATTTGGAGAACTGATGAAGGAAGGCGTATCGATCAAAAAAATGATAAATCGACCCCCATACGTTCACAAATATTGGAGGGATCTTCACAATTTCAACCCTGATTTTGCACAAAAATAAATTTACCATACCTTCCATGGAGAATTCGGTTGCGACCATAAACTATTGAGAAGTTCCAGTTCCCGGTATGTGTCACAGCACTGCCAGAACCCATTATGAGGGTACATCATGAGTTCATTATCTGCTGCCAATCGTTCGATGGGTTCTTTCTCCAGTATACAGTTTTCCCGGTCCTCCAGGTAGGAAAAGAAGTCCTTCTTGAAAACAAAGAACCCTCCGTTGACAAAACCCCCCAATGTCTGAGGCTTCTCACTGAATCGTTTTACACAGTGAGAATCAGTACACAGTTCGCCAAACCGCGAAGCAGGATGTATTCCGGTAACGGTCCCGATCTTTCCATGGGACTGGTGAAATGCGAGAAGTTTGTTAATATCAATATCTGCCACAGCATCGCCATACGTCAGCATGAAGGTATCATCATCGATATATTTTTCAATTTTTTTAACCCGTGCACCGGTCTGTGATTTTTCACCCGTTTCGGCCAGCGTGACATTCCAGTCACGCTCTGTGTGGTCATTATGAAGAGTGATATTATGGCGATCACCGAGATTTACCGTAAAATCGCTGTTCATGATCTCGTAATTTAAAAAATAATCCTTGATCATGTTACCTTTATACCCAAGGCATATGACAAAATCATGAAAACCGTAATGGTCGTAGATTTTCATGATATGCCATAAAATGGGTTTTGTTCCAATCTGGACCATGGGTTTAGGACGATATTCTGTCTCTTCACGGAGCCGTGTCCCCAACCCTCCGGCCAAAATAACTACTTTCATGAGAAAACTGATTATAATTAAGAATTTGAGATATTTAAATAGGATCTGATTGAATTGTTAGGATTTTGGTCTGAATAGACTATCAGGTATAATTACGTATAGAGTACCAAAGTTTCTGTCCTATTGTAGTGACATGTATTTTATATCTACCATCAAGAGCATTGATCTGCTGCGAATCATTCCGGTAATCTCGATCGCAGCAGAAAAATCCCCGGAACTACCCGGTACCACAAAAAATGCGGGAGAAATCCCTTCTGTCACATATGCAGCAGGTACGGCAGCAGGATGAGTGATATCAGGACAACGATCATCACGTAGCTGACCGCCCCGACAACGTAGCCGGAATATCTGGCGAGGCCGCGCCGGTCGAGCAACCGGTCGACACCTTCCTTGAAGATGTAACCGCCATCCAGCGGGATCAGCGGGATCGCGTTGAAGATCCCTACGTTGATATTGATCCACGCACACCAGAAGAGGATATGGATCGCGTCCCAGAAACCGGCAACAGGCACCTGGTAATACGAAGTATCCGGGGTATCGAACGCGAGGATACGAAGATACTGCGCACTATCCCCGCTTGCAAAGGGAACGATCAAAAACTCAAAGAAACCGAGTGGTGAGAGCATCGTTCCGACTACCGTCTTTACGGCCATACTGTCATAGTACTCGACACCCATAAAACCGCTCGTCTGGTTATTACTGGAATCCTTTGGCCACGCGGCAAGCGTGAGTCTGTAGTCGGAGGCGATTCCATCTTTCAAGGTTGTCATAGTAATTGTATCCCCGGGTCTTGTCGTGTTTAAGATCGCGGAGATGTCAGCCCTACTGGCTACCGGCTGCCCGTTGATTGCTGTCACCACGGAACCCTGTGGCACGCTTGCATTATCAGCAGGATACCCTTTGTAGATCCCATGAATTACCGGCTGGGACACCGGCACGACAAGACCGAACAGCAGGATCAGTAGCACAAAGCAGGAGAAACCGACCACAAGGTTGTTGGTGATCCCGGCGCCAAACATCCGTACCTTGGGCATGCCCTTTTTCTGTTCGAGTTCCTCCTCATCCGGCTCGACAAAGAATCCGATCGGGATCACGGCAAGGAGCACACCCATGCCTTTGACCTTGATGTCCTCGACCCGGCAGAGGATCGCGTGCCCGAACTCATGAATCACAATGGTTAAAAAGAACGCAAACCAGACCGCAAACGTGGATGGGACATAATCGTTGATGCCGGGGAGCAGCAGGATGTTCTGCGGCTCGTAGATCCCGGTTGGCTCGGGTCTGACCATCAGCGTATACCGGATCGAGACAAAGAGCATCACGGTCATAAATACCGAGACAATAACAACCGCGACGACCCCTATTGTCCCGTAGATTTTGAAAAATGTACGCAATTTGGTGAATTTATCGAAAAATTTAACCCGGCTGGTCTTGATCGCTATGATCGGACCATAGAAAATAATATGATCGGTCCAGAGTTTTCTGGTGTAAATATAATACGCAGCAAGGGCGTAGAGAGCCACCAGGACAATCAGGATGAAGATCCAGTCCATCTGTACTTCATGGACAGGATAACCACATAAAGGAATGGTGGAGTGAACTTTTTTAAAACGGGAAACTGCCCGAATCTAGATAAATGCAGACAGACTGCTCTGGGATTTTTCTGCAAGCATCGCGCTTACCGTCTTCCAGCTCTTCCTGGCAATGGGAGGTGGTGACCGGTGCTCGTCAATGTATGCGGAGAGGTATGCGATAGTGATCGGATCGGACGGGTACCCGCTGCCGATCTCCCCGAATTTTTTTGCGAGTTTGGTTATCTCCCGGTCACGAGTGACTTTCGCAATGATACTCGCAGCCGCGACGACCGGGTACGTATTGTCTGCGTGGTGCTCTGATATGATCTCGCATGAGATACCGAGATGGCTCCTGACTGTTTCCGCGTACCGGATCGGGTTGACATCGCACGCGTCGATGTAGGCGATATCCGGGGCAAGTTTTCTGATTACCTGTGCGTGAGCCCTCGCGACACAGGCATTCATCGTCATCTCGCGCCGGATTGCGTCAATCTCCTCTGCAGGGATTACGACCGTAGCAACCCTGCAGCGTTTTTTTATAAGAGGAAACAACCGTTCCCGTTCTGCCGGCGTGAGTTGCTTTGAATCCTTCACACCGAGATCACAAAAGACATCTGCGGATCGCACCCCTACCGCAGCGACCACCATCGGCCCCAGCACCGACCCTTTCCCGGCTTCGTCGACCCCGCAGATCACAGGATAAAGATTTATGCGCAAATTATTTCAATGGCGATGATGGTAACCGGTAGTCATGTATATTATCATCGTGGGGCTTGGCGGCATTGGACGAAGTCTTGTCAGGCAGGCGGTCGAACATGGCAACAACGTTGTTGTCATCGACCAGGATGAGTCCCGGTGCAGTGAAATTCTTGAACACTACGATATCCTTGCAATCACCGGCAACGCTACCGACAAATCCACGCTTGAAGAAGCGGGCATCGACCGGACCGATGCGTTTGTCGCCACGACCAGTGATGATGCGGTAAACCTCATGACCTGCTGGCTCGCCAAGAGATTTCATGTTCCAAACGTGGTTGCGATCGTTAACCAGACGGCCCACTCAGAATTTTTCAAGGAAGTCGGTGTCCGGATCAGCGAGAACCCGGACGATCTCGTGGCCTCGCGTCTCTATTACTGGACTGAGAACCCCAAGCTCCAGCAGCTCGCATCGATTCCCGGTGGCAGCATCTTTGAGATCGTGGCAGAGGAGAATGCACCCATCGTCGGCCATGAGATACGGGAGCTTAAGGTCAAGGATTTTGTCTTTATTGCCATACGGAGAGCTGGCGGCACGCTGATCATCCCCAGCGGGAACGTTCGGATCCAGCCCGGTGATATCTTCACGGTCTTTACCAAAAAAGAGGCCGAGGATGACTGCCTGCGTCTCCTCAACAAACAGTTAAAAAAATCAGCGTAGTGAGGCTGCAAGCGCCCCGAGTTCCACGAGAAGTTTTGGGTTGGCCTTCAATAACTCTTTTACTAAGGTGAGCGTGGAGAACTCTTTTAAGTCCAGCTTTGAGACCGAGTGGACGATCGTGTTGAGTTTCTCGTCTGACTGCTTGATTAAGTATTCCTTGATGTGGT
>JACTVF010000467.1 GCA_019695435.1 Methanoregulaceae archaeon
TTTACGTTCGAGCCGCCCGCAGGCAAGGGAGAAGAAAACTACTATAGCGGTTCTGATTGGCAATGCAGCAGCTCCTCCCTTACGTTCACCGGCAACGGAGTGTCGGACTTCCTCGCGGATCAGCAGGGATGCGCATCAATATCAAACCTCGCCCAATCCGATGATGTGCATTGGGCGCAAGCGTATTATGTCCAGGACGACTGGAAGGTAAACACCAAACTTATGTTGAATCTCGGCGTCCGCTACGAGTTTGCGCAGCCTTACCGGGAGCGGTATGGGCATCAGGCGGAGTGGTATCCTACCGTTCCTCTGAGCCAGTATGCGCCAGGCAATACTCCCTCGGTATTTGAGATCCCGACGGATGTCCAGAACTTGAACCTCGGCACCAGTGGAATTCTCGGGCTGGATCAGGTATCTCTGCAACACAGCAGCAATCCGGCGCTGATTACAGCGGCGAAGAATAACATTGTTCCGCGAGTTGGATTTGCCTATCGCGTGAACGACCGGGCTACGATTCGCGGCGGATACGGCATCTTTGACGGAGGACTGGAAAGCACCGGCTACAGTCCTAATCTCGGCATGAACTTTCCCTTTGGCTTTGTTGCAAGCTATAACGGCTCATCCGGTGCAACAGACGGCATCACCTTGGGAACCGGCTTCGCAAACGCGATCGCTAACGGTCTTGTGAACGCCGTGGTCGCGCCAGGCCTCAACGGAAGCGATCCTAATCCCAAGACGCCTTACACCGAGAGCTACAACCTCGCTGCTGAAATCGGAATCAACAATAGCACGGTAGCCACGTTAGCCTACGTCGGATCGTCAAGCCGCCACCTTATTGTTATGACGAATCCAAATGCGGCTCTTGGGCTGACCAACCCTAATGACGGGGCCCCACCACCTGAAATGCCGCTTCCGGACTTTGGCAAAGCGCTATTCTCTTCCTACTCAGGCGAAAGCAACTACAACGCTTTCCAGGTAAAGCTGGAGAAACGGCTGTCTCGAGGCCTCTCGTATCTTGCGACATACACCTGGTCGCATGCTCTGGATGACGCCCCAACACCGCTGGGGGCGAACGGCGATAACGGGTATTCCAACACAAACATTCAGCCAATACGGGGGCAGTACAGCAATTCTCCGTTCGATACTCGCCAACGGTTCACCGTGAACGGAAACTACAGCCTGCCGCATATCAAGGGCGCGGGCAAGGCCGCCGACTATGTGATCGGCGGATGGTCGGCGAGCCTCACCTTTGCGGCCCAGACCGGCAATCCCTTCTCGGTGCTTCCAAATTCATCGACATCCGGTGGCGCGTACTCACAACCCAGTGGGTTTCCCTCGGGCGTAAATTACGCGGTAAAGATCGCCGATCCATTCAAGGCTGGTGGAGCGCCTCCGCCTAACTTCCCCGCGGGCTTTACGTGCCCAACCTCGGTGCGCAATGCGACAAATTGGTACAACCCCTGCGCCTTTAAGTATCCGCTTAACGGAACCAATATTCCTTTGGGAACAGCCGTCAGCGGAGCGGCGGCCCTGCCATATATCGGCGGACGCCGGACAGACATCTATGGCCCAGGCTATGAGAGGGTCAATATGTCTCTGTTCAAGGATTTCCCAATCACGAAAGCCACTCTCGAATTGCGGGCCGATGCGTTCAATCTGCTGAACACGCCGTCCTACGCCAATCCCAACAGTGGGCCCGGCGGAGGACCTTGGGTGGGTGTGAACGACCTCTCCGAACAAGGCGGGAATCTTACCGCGGCAAAGATGTTCCAAAACTTTACGCCGGATGCGCGATTCTTCCAACTTTCACTCAAGCTCAGCTACTAACGCTGACGCGGAACCGCCTGCCTCTTCTTGTACCCATGTTTGAAGAGGCAGGCGCTGCATAGGTTACAAAAAACGGGGAGGGGGCGGGGAAGAGTTCCCGGCATTCTTCCCCGTTTCTGTATGCATTCCGGGTGGTACACACATACACCGAAATGTTCAACAGTGTAATGATCTGACAATTCGCTCATGAGGTGACGCTTGAAAATCAGGTTTGGACTGGTCGCATTGTATTCAATGTGCACGGCTGCTAGCGGGCTAACAGCGCAGGGCACTCCTTTCGTGGACAAGTTTTTCCAGCAGCACTATGCAAAACACGAATACCGGATTCCGATGCGCGATGGAGTGAAGCTGTATGCTGCGGTATTCACTCCCATTCCGGAAGCATTTGCGGGTCCGAACAGAGACGCTGGGCCGTACCCATTCCTGGTCACGCGTACGCCCTATAGCTGCGCTCCTTACGGCGAAAACAACGTGTCGCTGCCGATCAGCGTCAGCCGGGAGCTGCTGGAGTCTGGCTACATCATCGTCTGCGAGGACGTGCGAGGCCGATATGAAAGCGAGGGCGTTTTTCAGGAGATGAGTCCGCATATCGACAATAAGTCGGCGAAGGACGTGGATGCATCGACCGATATGTACGATACCGTCGAGTTTCTTCTGAAAAACGAGAAGAACAACAACGGGAACGTTGGAATTGCCGGGTACAGCTATATGGGGTTCTACACCTTGGCAGGCATTATCGACTCGCATCCGGCGATCAAGGCCGCTTGCCCGCAGGCCCCAATGACGAACTTGTTCTTCAACGACGATTGGTACCACG
>JACTVF010000468.1 GCA_019695435.1 Methanoregulaceae archaeon
CGATCACCGTCACCGGCGGCCCCCTGGTGGGCATCCAGGCCGACATGAACGCCATCAGCGACACGGTGCAGACCCTGGCGGCGGTGGCGCTACTGGCCCGTGGTCCGACGACCATCACCGGAGTGGCACATATCCGTCACAAGGAGACCGATCGGATCGCCGCCCTGGCCGCGGAGCTTCGCAAGCTGGGGGCCGAGGTCGACCAGCGGCCCGACGGCCTGCGGATCACGCCCGGCACGCGCCGCGGCGCCGTGATCGAGACCTACGACGACCACCGCATGGCCATGAGCATGGCGATCGTGGGGCTGGCCCAGCCGGGCGTGGTAATCCGCGATCCGGGCTGCACGGCGAAGACCTATCCGGAATTCTTCGACGACCTCCGCCGCGTGACCTCGGCCAAACGGTAGCAGGCACACTCCGTGTGCCGTCCGCCCAAAGCGGAGAAAGCAGCGGACGGCACACGGAGTGTGCCTGCTACTCTACGGGCCGTGAACGGCTACGCTACAGGGACAGCCTGCGAATCTCGTCGTAAGAGCGCGACCGAGAAAGATCCTCATCCACGCTGCGGAGGAGCTCGTCGGCGCGGCGGAGCAATTCCTCGGAGGCTTGCCTGGTCGCCGCGTAACGGTGGCTGGCCGGATCACTCGCCGTCAGCCGCCCACGGCAATGCTGACAGACCACCGTTCTTCCCAGATATTCCACGCGGATCTGCAATTGTCGGCCGCATGTCGGGCACTCTTGAACGGAGTAAACGGCGCTGGACATGTCGGCACCTCCTGCAACCTGGCGGCCATCCGTAGAACAGCGTCATCCTACGACAATTCACTTTCGTGTTCAATAACCGCTTTCCACAATTGGCCGGAAAATATCTCAGACCGGCGGGCGTGCCCGATGCTTGAAAATGGGTCGATGAGCATCGGAGCGTTACCTTGGGCAATCTGCCCGGTCTTGATAGCATTGCTATCGAGCCGGCCAGGCATAGCGATCGGCCCGGAGGAAAACCTTGGCCAAGGCTAGGCCCGTCTTCGCAAGTCATGCCGAGGAGAAGGTTTAGCGCTGCGTGCCGCGGGTATCCCTGCCTCAATCCCTGGAACCGGACTGGCAATGCGCGTTTCGCAAACGTCAGCGATCATCGTCCCCTCGTCGGGGAAACTGCACTTTTTTGGGACTTCTTGCTCATTGGCCTGCCGTTTGCATATCGCCGGAGATGGCCGAGCAGCGCAGGCGATACCCTGGAGAGTGGTTGTGGACACTTAGGTCCGCGCTAGAGTGTCGCATTTTCACTCATCATATTCTAACGCGACGACGACCTATGTACCGCCATTCTTGCTATAGAAAATGCATACCATGCAGGTGGCAACCCGCCCGGTCCGCGACTTTCGGCGGGCTGGTGGTCGGGTAATCGTTCACGGGGCACCACGGAAAGTCGAAAGGAACCGCCGATGAACGCCGGTAGACGCAGATGGCTATTACCATTCATTCGCGTTCATCCGCGTTTATCCGCGGTGTTCCCTTCGAGTCTTCCGGCCTGTGAACGGTTGCGTCGCCCAGGTCCAATACGCGATGGACGAAGTACGGCTGATGGGGAATGTCGTAGAGTCGCAGCCAGTAAGCCGGCAGCGAGGCGGCTTTCAGATTGAACAAGGAGAAGTCGATCTCGCTTCGGACGTTGCGGAACTGTGGCGGATTTGGGACGGCGACCCGCCACGCGGGTCTGCCGTCGACGTAGTGCAGGTCGACCGTCCGCCGATTGCGGCTGACGGCGTAGCGCTCCTCGTAGTTGCTGGAAAGCTGCGACAGGGTCTCCTCCCAAGGGCGCGTCTCCGGACTGTCCCGCCTGGCGGCTTCCGCAATGCGGCGGACGATCGCCTGCGGAGATCCGGAAAAGAATACCAGGTCGGCGATCACCTTGATGTTTCGCACGGTCTGGAACACAATGCAGCGTCTGACCGGGATGAAAGCCATGCGAAACGTATAAGGATGCCAGTACGTGTGTTCGCGCCAAGGCGTTGTCAGCCGGCAATTGACAAACCGAAAGCCGGAAATACAATGACGGTTTAGTCACCAGCAAAGGTGGTCATGGGCTTCAAGCGATCCCTTCGCGACGGTGGAGCAGGCACCAGCGCGTTTTGTGACGGCAACCAGGGCCTGCGCACATTGATCGTGGCGCTGCTGCTGACGTTGTACGCTAACGGGGCGTCTGTGCCTGCGGCTGCCGACGGTCCGCACTGGGACATGAAGGTTCTCGGCAACGCTCCCACGACGGAGCCGGCCAAGGAACCCTCGGCCAAGGAAGTTACGTCGGTGTTCTACCAGGGGTTGCCCTGGCACAAGCGTCCAACGCGAGTATTCGCCTACTACGGTCTGCCGAAGACGGCGCCCGGGACGAAAGTGCCGGGGATGGTGCTGATCCACGGAGGGGGCGGCTCGGCTTTCGACGCCTGGGTGCGGCTGTGGAACTCCCGCGGCTATGCCGCGATCGCCATGGACACCTGCGGGTGCGTACCCATCGGCTCGTACGGCAAATGGCAGCGGCACAACGCCGGTGGCCCGCCGGGCTGGGGCGGTTTCGAGCAGGTCGATGAACCGGCGGAAGATCATTGGACCTGCCATGCGGTCGCCGACGCGGT
>JACTVF010000469.1 GCA_019695435.1 Methanoregulaceae archaeon
AAACCATATTCCGGTGACAAGGATGAGCGCGACTCCTCCAGGAAGGGAAAAGCCGTGGTCGCTTTTGAGAGTAGGTCCGTACTGGATCAGCATCGCGGCCAAAAAGAGCACAGCACAGGCAACGGTGCACAGACCTGCGGGTTTTACCAGCCGGACATTGTGCTTGTGCGGCCGCAAAAACAAGCAAAATCAAGGCAGCGACAAGGAGAAGCACCCCAGGCAGCCAGATGAGGGTTGAACAGGCGCTTGAGCCCTGCAGTATACCGTCCTGCACATACATGAGATCCCTGTGTATGAGGATCAGGCTGTTTCCGAATATGCTCTGCTGGTACCGGAAGAGGGCCCACTGCACGCCGGTGGTAAGGTGGTTGCCGATACCATAGATATTGAGCGGGACAAAAAAGAGCAGGCATTCACAGATGAGCGGCAACCGGAGACGGGTCATAAGAGGGAAAAACGTTTTTAATAATGTACCCTGCCGGGGGGAAGGGGAAACCGATCACCGGTTTCCGACAATTGCAAGCTGGTACATCCAGTCCATCAGGGGGTGGCACTCATCCACGATGCATTCCAGATCGCACGCGATGCATGGGATAAGTTCGTCGCCGGCAAGCAGGTCTTCGGGATGAACCGGCTGCCTCTTCGCCCGGATGAGATAGGTCTTGATCCCTTCTTTCTTGTATTCAACTCGATCGATGAGCCCGCTCTCTTCGAGTTTCTTTACGATCCTCGAACATTTCCGGCTGTCCATGCCCAGCTCCTTCCAGAGCTCGCTCTGGAGGATACCCTCAGGTCGTGACTGGATCAGGGTGAATGCTTCATCTTCAGGTTCAGGCATCGCTAGTACGTCCTCTTTTTGGTTCAGAGAACCGGGGCAATGGTAAGAATATTATTGCCACGTATAACGACCGTGCCGAGACTTCGCCCGCGCTCGTTATTGACAAACTCGATCGTCTCGTCCATGTGGATATTTAAGTATTCATCCACCGCGACAAGCCGGCCCTGCAGTTTGCGCCCCTCATCCTTGATCTCAACGGTAATTTTGGAATCTACGAGGGAAAACACTTTTTTTATGGGCAAAACAATTCCGTTAACCATCTGTCTTGATTTGGGTCGTAAGATAATTAAAGTTTACTAGGTATGGCGGTGGTGCGGGGAAAATAATACCTGAAACAGGGGATCTTTCAAGGGGTCACCCCTCCCTATGATCAGCACCGCGAAGCCTTTCCGGTGGTACCGGGAAAACAGCGGCCCGGGCAGAAAGTTCAGGTACCGGCTCCTTTTTCCTGTGGCTCGCAGGTCACCCTGTGGCTTGCCCGGGCATAGGATCTCAGGATATCGGTCCTGGTGAGGAACCCGACCAGAGTGCCCGGCGCATCCTCCCTGACCACCGGAAGATGATCGAAGTCGTGGCCGACCATGATAGCGAGTGCATTCTCAAGGGTGTCGTCAGGATGGATGACAACCGGTGCCGTCATCATGGCCTCGCGGATGGTCGCGCACTCCCCGCCCGGCAGGCAGGTAAGGCTCACATCACGGTTGGTGACAATCCCGACAAGGCGGTCGTTTTCGATTACGGGAAAACCGGTATGGCCGGTTGTTGCCATGAGATCGACAACCTTTCCCGGCTCGTCCAGCGGGGAGAGCGTGATGACTGCATCGCCCGGGGTCATTGAGTTCCGGACAAACAATCCTTCGAGCGTTTCACGGTTATATTCCCCCCGGTGCACCCCGGACTGCGCCTTGGTCGGCACCTGGGCCCGGTAGATGGTCTTTTCCCCGGTCAACAGGTGGGAAACGGCAACGGCGGCCATGGCCGGAATCAGGATCGTGATGCTCCCTACCATCTCGACTACCATGATCAGCACGGCAATGGGTGCATTAGCCACGGCTCCGAAGAGAGAGATCATGCCGACAACAACAAACACCGGGATCGTTTCCAGCGGAATGTACACCGGGAAAAACAGGTGAAGGATGATGCCGAGCGCCGCACCGACAGCTGCTCCGATGGTGAGCCCCGGAGCAAACACACCCCCGCTCCCTCCTGAACCAAGGGTGAGAGAGGTGGCAAGGATCTTGACAAACGGCAGCAGCAGGACCACGGCGAGCGGGAGCATGGAATAGATCATGAGCTGGTCAAAACCGTAACCGGTTCCCATCCCGGCAAGACCGAGCATTTCAGCCTCAGGGGATATGAGTGCGAGTGCAATGACCAGAATTCCGAGAAGGAGGGCACCTGAGACCGGTTTTAAATACAGCGGGAGGTTGTACCGCCGAAACACACCGGCAAAGAGGTCACGGCTCCCGTAAAAGAGAAAGATATAGAGAAGCCCGAATGCCGCACACAGGACGCCGAGCAGGATGAAGAGGGGGATCTGCCAGACCGTCCACGAGAGCGGGCCAAGCAAAAAGATGGGCGCATACCCTTCGAAGAACCCGAAGATCGCATAGCCGATTACCGATGCGAGGAATGCCGGGATAATGGCATCGGATTCAAAGTCCCGCTGATAGAGGATTTCTGCGGCAAGCACTGCCCCGCCAAGGGGGGCCTTGAAAATGGTTCCGATCCCTGCCCCGATCCCGGTCGTGAGGGCAATCCTCCTCTCGCGGGGGGACAGGCCGAG
>JACTVF010000470.1 GCA_019695435.1 Methanoregulaceae archaeon
TGGCTCACGCGGGCGCCGTTCAAATTGACTCCGGCCAGAAGCCCTTTGCTGCGCGAGTAGGTAAGCAATTCCGCGCTCAACTTCCAATCCGTTGAAGCTTCCGTGTTGCGGCCCACTGGCCCGGCTGAGGCGGCCGCCTCGGCTCCGAGCTTGAATTTGCTCTTCAGAAGATCCTGAAAGCCGCGTTCGTTGACGGCTACCAGCATGAGGTCAACTGACTGGACGCCGGCCTGAAAGCCGAACGAGCCGCCTTCCATGCGAATGAAAACCGGCGCGCTCCAGCCGTGGCCGGTGCGGCAGGTAACCACGCCCTGGCCATACAGCCCGCCTCCGAGAAACGCTCCCTTCTTCAATCCCGGAATCACGCCGACACAGGTAGCGCGTTCCAGGATGTTCATTGGAATGCTGTTGTCGGGAGTGGCCATGATCTGATCCATAACCAACTTGGATGCGTCGATGCGCGACTGCAGGTTCTCCCGCGTGGAGCCGGCAAAGGCTGCCGGTGAAAGCATCAAGCTCAGACAGATCAATGCAAGTGTCTTTTTCATTTTCTTTTCCTTTCCACCCCGCGGCTGCTCATCACGCGGGTTGTCGAGTTGTCCACGTCGGTCGTTTATCAGCCGCGCCGCACGGGCCGCCACGGCTCTCAAGCCTGCCATACACGGAATATCCGGGCTTTCCGCCTGGCCTGTAACTGCCACGGTATCCCCTCAGACCAGCCTACAACATGCCAACCTGAACGTGCATCCGCTATCCCGGATAGCCTTTCATCCGCCTCGCCGGGAATAACACATGGCGCTATAGCGGTTCTCCAATAGCTATACTCTGGAAGCACGATGCTGAGTGGCTTTTTCCTTAAGAAAAAGCCACCTTTTGCCGGACTTGCTGGAGCATGTGAATTGGAGAACCGCTCTGAAAAAAGAATCAAGGCCGGTGCGCCAGCCTTGATTCTTTGTACGTAGAGGAAAGAGGGGAAGCCGGGAAGGCTGAATCTCTTTAACACTGAACTGGAGGCTAACTGTAAAACCAGTCAAAAAAAAGGAGTTCCCAGAATTCATGGAAAACATGCGCCCTGGGAACTCCTATTCCCCAGATCTGCGTTGTTTCTGTTAATAATTCTGTGGAAAACTGTTTTAAGAGTATGGTCAATATCGCTCTAAACTGAAAATTATTTTTATCCCTTGACATTTCAATAAGATAGGACGCAAACCGGCAGCTTTTTCACACCTCTTCTGTCCGAAAACCGCGCCGCCGAGCAGCTTTGTCTTGATAATGTCGCCTAATTGCTGATCCAGGGGCCGAAAAGATCCTAAACCCTGGGAAGCACTATCCCCTTTTGTTTCTGATATTTACCCTTGCGGTCGGCATAGCTGACCTGGCAAGCCTCATCGGAGCGGAAAAACAAAATCTGGCACAGCCCCTCGTTCGCGTAGATCTTGGCTGGCAGAGGCGTGGTGTTGGAGATTTCCAGCGTCACAAATCCCTCCCACTCAGGCTCAAATGGCGTTACGTTCACAATGATTCCGCATCGCGCATAGGTCGACTTCCCCACGCAGATCGCCAATACATCCCTGGGGATACGAAAATATTCCACAGAACTGGCCAATGCAAACGAATTGGGCGGCACAATCACCGAATCGGCCTTAACGTCCACAAACGACTGTTCGTCAAAGGCCTTGGGGTCGATGATGGCGCTGTTCACATTGGTAAATATCTTGAATTCGTCGCTGACGCGCAGGTCATACCCGTACGATGAAAGCCCGTAGGAAATGACCCCGCTGGCCACCTGCTTCTCGCTGAAGGGCTCGATCATCCGGTGCTTCTGGGCCTGTTCCCGGATCCAACGGTCGCTCTGAATCGACATGCCTCTCCTGTCCCGGGGTATGCTCCCTCACCGGTTTGAGTTCGTTGCAGCTAGTGTCCTGGTCAGAAATACGCAGCACAAAAAATTGCTGTCATCCTGAGCGAACGGGGCCCCAGGCGTACTCTTCAGCCTGGGGGTGGTGAGTCGAAGGATCTGCGGTTGTTCTTCTATAAACTTCTAACCCACCACACTACCTTGCCTTGTGGATTAGATCGTTACCGTAGCACCGGCCTCCCATGAAACTGTAGCGCCGGCCTCCCGGCCGGCTGTAGCGTGGACCTCCCGGTCCACGCTTGTTTCTTCCTGGGGAACCGTAAAACCGGCCGCCGCGTATTACTCACCAACACCCTCTTGCGGGGTCTAAACGCCATGCAGAGCTTCTCCGACACCCTCGGCCAGGTCTTCCGCGCCATTATGGCCAACAAGCTGCGCAGCTTCCTGACCATGTTCGGCATCGCCTGGGGCGTCGGCTCCCTGCTGGTTCTGGTCGGCCTGGGCGAGGGATTCCGCTCCGGCCAGAAAAAGCAATTCGCCACCCTCGGCAACGACGTGATCTTCTTAAACAACGGCACCATCCCCGCACTCGCCAACCAGCACACCGGCATGCGCCCTTACCAGCTCACCCTGGGCGACGCAGCCGCCATCCGCGCTCTGCCACAGGTGCGCGCGGCCACCGCCATTCTAAACCGTAGCGACCTCTACGAGGTCAGCCAATACGCTAATGCCTCCGGTCCGGTGTTGGGCGTGGAGCCGAATTTC
>JACTVF010000471.1 GCA_019695435.1 Methanoregulaceae archaeon
TAATTCTTTTGCTTTTAAATTATATGCTTTACCTGCATCAACTTCATTATCAAAACGACCAATATGTATTAATTTTTTATCATTTCTAATTAACGCTCTCCATTTTTTTCTTTCTTTATTCCATGATACTCCTTTATAAATTGAAGAATGTTCACTAAGTTTTCTATTATGTTGATTTTGACCATTATTACAAATTCTTAAATTTTCTTTTTGATTATCAAGAGTTAAATGATTTTTATGGTCAACAAAAATTTTAGAATCATCTATATTCATAATGAAACGATGCATCCTAAAACCTTTTTGTTTACCATTTGAATAATCGT
This sequence comes from Methanoregulaceae archaeon, assembly GCA_019695435.1. GTDB lineage: Archaea > Halobacteriota > Methanomicrobia > Methanomicrobiales > Methanospirillaceae > Methanoregula. The sequence goes on from JACTVF010000471.1 coordinate 324, forward strand.
TTCTTACAGCATAATATGATTTTATATCTTTATCCCAATAAGCATACCATTTAAATTGATTAAGTCTTTCATAATCTTCATCATCAACTAATGCAACTTGATTTTGTGTTAATTCAATTAATTTCATACACCAATTTTTCTTTCTTTAGAATCATATGTATCCATATATGATTGTCTTTCTGTCTTTTTATTTGTTATTTTCGGTTCAAAACCTTCATAGTGAAACTTATGTACCACTTCCCAATCAGTCTTTTCTTTTCTTGATAGAATGAACACATTCTTTGGAGAAATATTCTTAAAAATTGTTTCATCGAATACCTTGATAAGATTCCAATTACTTAAAAGCCAAATAATTGTATTCTTTCTCATTATATCCATTTCATCCATCTTTGGAACTTGAAGCAACTCCTTGAAATGATACAACTTTACCTTACCATCTACAGTCTTAATATAACAACTTGGATAAATCTTCTTTTCTTTCCTACTACCGATACCAATTCGTTCTAATGTTTCACGAACAACTGCAAAAGGCCTCAACAACTTTACTGCAACTCCATAATCTTTCTTTTCCATATCTCACCTCACACATAAATTTAACTTCTCATGTCAATATTTATGTGTGATGAAATAATCATACCACTATTTCTTGAATCTGTCAAGTGCATATATTACTTCTTCACAGACTTCTTTTATTGTCTTGTCATCAGTTACTACATTTATGAATTTAATTTCTGTATATGATTCAAGATATTTCTGTGCATCATCATAACCTTGTATTAGTTTTTTAAAAAAATCATTATTCATTTTATCAAAGTAATTAAGTTTTTCTTTCCTAGCATAAATTCTTTGTCTTGATGTTTCATCATTACATTCCAATCTTACAATTACATCAGGAACAATATTTCTACATGCAACTAATGATAGATTAAGCAATGTTTCATAATTTAATCCTGTTGTTTCATTTTGATAAACCAACGTACTAAGAAGTCCACGGTCACAAAGTATAACATTATTTGTATCTTTATTTGGAACTAAAACTTTATCGGTATGAATAGCTCTATCTGCCATATATAAAAACATTCTACCCATTTCTGTTATACCGATTTTATTATCCGGGTCAAGAATTATTTCCCTTATAACACCAGAAGGTTCTTTGGTTGTAATTACTTTTGGTTGATGACCACCTATTTTTTCAACAATTCTTTTATAATGGTCTGCTACAATTTGCATAATAGTGGTTTTCCCACTTCCATCAATACCTTCCCATGAAGTGTAGAACATTATATTTTTCCCCCGAATTTTTTCTTTATAGTGTCTATATGAAAATCACAAATAAATCTTAGTTTAATATAATCTATTGCATCAGATTCAGAACATTCAAAATATTCCTTTATAAGATTAATTGAATCATCATCCAAAAGATTATCTTCTTTTTTTGGGAACTGTAAAAATTTCTTTGTTCTCGGAAGAAAGAAAACCAAAAATTTATACATTTGTTCTTTGGTTAGTTCACTTTGAAATCTATTAATTAAATTAACATAAGGAATGTAGCCATCATCAAGTGATAAAAAACGAATAACCTGAAAGGTACTGAATACCTTCAGGTTAGGGTCACGCTTTAAATGTATGTTTCCCTTTTTACCAGACATAATATCTCTAAGATAGTCGAAGATTGTAATCTTTTTCTCTTCAGACTCTTCTTCTTCGATTACCTTAGATTTAATTCCAAAAACATCATCAAGCATTTTATCTCCAAAATATATTACGGAGCAGATAAGACCACTAATCTTATCTACTCCGGCGAATCGCCTATCGGCTTTACGCTTTCCCTGTGCATGGGCGAATGATTTATAGAGTTTATACAATGCACTATATAAACCTTTGTCATTCCTGTGTTGATAATCCCCCACCCCGACACTAATTAGCACTTACGATAGGTAACACCATTTACAACAACGGTTTCCGGTGCAAGATTCTTCTTGGCATCAGCAAAAATCGCATCAGCCTTTGCAATTGCGGAAGTAATCGGTGAAGGAGTATAACCAACCGTTGCCTTCAAGAGCGATACAAGATTTGCCTTCTCAAAATCATAAAGCTTTACAACCGCTGCAAGCTGACTCTCGTTAAGACCACCGATTGCCGACTTTACCGTATCAATCGTAACACCATTTGCATTACCAACAAGTCCTGCCAACTGCTCAATTGTGATTGTAGACATTTTTGTTTCTCCTTTTGAATCTCAAATTAGGAATTCTTCGAATTCCTTATCTCTCAAACTTGAATACA
>JACTVF010000472.1 GCA_019695435.1 Methanoregulaceae archaeon
GGACACCGGAAGACCTCGCGATCATCAACGGCATCCCGTTTACCCTCGATGTCGGGCATGCGAACCTTAACAGGTGCCTGCCGGGATTTCTTGAAACGAAGTTTTGCCACATGCACCTGCACGACAACAACGGGAAAAGGGATACCCACAGTCCCGTGGGAGAAGGGGACATCTGTTTTCCCGCGGTGATGGCAGCGATGAGAAGAGAACACGCCACCGCGGTGATTGAGGTAAAATCGTTTGATGGGGCCGTGGAGAGTCTCCGGGCGCTTGAGGCTCTGTGACGGGTTTACCCGGTCCCCGCCGGTTCTATCACCGTGAGGGGGGGTCAGAAGGGGTACTCCTGTTTTCGTTAAAACCGGGGCGAGGCAAATTTTTCGTCGTAATTTTTCTTATCTCCTCTTTTTGTTCAGGCCGTGATAAAAAAATGTACCCATCTGACTCCCTAACCCCCCTTTGCAGTGTTCGCCAAAAATGGCTGTATTTCACGTCATAGATTGAGGATCTTTGGCGCAGAATGGTATGGAGGGGGTCGGGCAGGTACATTATGCGGGCTAGGGGATTGACTCCATGAGCAAGGGGAGAGTACGGGATATTTTGAAATCTTCAGCTCATGACCCGGATTTTTTTACAAAAATTACCGGAAGTAGTTTTAGTTCCCCACGCACTTTTTTTCGGGTTTTATTGTTTGAGTATGAATGTTATTGGTTTATGCATGGTTCTTAAGAAAAGTCAAAAAAAGAAAATTAATAGAAGCGCATTAGCCGAGTGCTGCCGTGATGCCTGCAACACCTGACTGGATGATCAGGGCAACTGCGATGATGACACCGGCAATTTCAAGCGCGACCGCGACATTGCCTTTTTTAAGTTCCTCGAACTCCTTGAGTTCCTTGGTGAACTTGTCAAGGATGTTCAAGGCAAGGTAGATGGCGCCGATCGCAAGGAGAACGCCCAGTACCAGCTGGATGATCGCAACGACGATCACAATCAGGCCGTCAACTGATGTAAATCCAAGTGCTGAAGCCTTGCTGATGCCAACCGAGATACCGGCAACACCGGACTGGACAACAATCCCAATTGCAACAAAGATTGCGGCAACAACAATACCAAATGCAACATTGCCCTTCGCAAGTTCCTTCTGCTCGTCAACGTCTCTGGTGACCTTGCCAAAGACAGAGAATCCGATATACAGTGCTATTACGGCAAAGATGACCGCGATGATCAACTGGATAATTCCAACAGCTACAGTTAACAGATTCATAACCACACCTCATTTTTAATGTTTGATTATAGGCTACGGGGCACATAAATATATCTTCGGCAGGAGACTCCAAAAATTTTGGATTTTTACGATATCTCTTTAATTCAGAAAATGAATGGGCGGGGGTCGTCAGTGTGTGTCTGTTAAAAGAACAAGCCTTTTTTGAGTTCAACGGTGAAACTTAATAAAAATCTCCGCGAAATTGGGATTGAAACGCCTTTTGTTATTTAACGGTCAACAGTGTATCATCTTGAAAAATTACGAGTGTTCCCGCCCCGGCGGGGCCTTGCCGTGCGAGAGAGGTGATCTTTTAGTTAATCCGCCGCGGGGGCGTCCCATCGTAGCGGTGGGAGTTATTGTTCTACAGGGAATATCGGATTGTAACGTCGCAATACAGGGTTTAAATCATCCAATCCTTTTGACAAAAAAGTTCTTTTTTTTACGGCGCTATTCCGGCGCAGGAAAAATCCGGGTAACACCGCTCGTGTTCACCGCAGGGCGCTGCGCACCTTCTCTTTCACCTCCTGCTCCAGACCGGCGATTGTTCTGATGTCCCTGACCGTATCGGCGCGATCAATCAGGACTTGACCGGCCAGCCCGATATCGAGATTGCGGAAAAATGCCGACACTACCTTGGTGACACAGGTGAAATTGTCCTCTCCTTTGCGCCCGGCAACCGAGAGGATGAGCCCTTTCTGACCCGTCCCCCCTCCGTAAAGCGCCCGCTCCGCATGGTAGGCCTGCATGCGGTCGATGACCAGTTTGAGCCCGCCGGTCACGGTATTGGTATAGACCGGTGAACATGCAATGATAAGCGATGCGCCACGGATTGCAGTGATAATTCCCATCATGTCGTCGTCAAAGACGCACGAGCCGGTATTGTAGCACTGGTAGCAGCCTATGCAGCAGTGGATGTCTAGGTCGTGAGGGTAGATGACCTGCGCCGTTCTGCCGGCATCTTGGGCGGCCTCAACGGCCCAGCTTGCAAGGATGCCGCAGTTTCCGTCCGCCCGGGGGCTCCCCTGGATGACAACAAGATCGGCAGCGGATGGTGTGGTCCGGTATTCTGCTTGGTCCGGGGGGTAGTTCCGGAATAACCCGGACGGGTCGTTACGGAGTTCGTTCTCCCATTCATCGGCGGTCTGCACAGCCGTAGTTTCTGCGGTGGGGGGATCCAGCGGGGAATACTCGTACGTATTGGTACGGAATATAGCGAGCGGTACATCCCCAGACATCACGGCAAGGACATACCTCACCATCCCGGGGTAGAGTGCAGAAAAATCCTCGCGGTGAAGGGTGAGCAGGTAGCGTTCCGTTCCGGCACCGGCTGTCACGCTGCG
>JACTVF010000473.1 GCA_019695435.1 Methanoregulaceae archaeon
CCCCCTCTCAGGTTAAGGTATCGGATCCAGGATGCGTTGTTCCCGCACACTATGTTATACGCTGGGACAACCTATTCTTATGTACATAAACGGTTTTGGGCATACATACGATCGCGCCCGATCCTTATGATCGATGAACGGCGATCCATGACCTTCCTGTCAAACCTTTTTGTAGTAGTGATCGGTTAAAAACTAGGGTCTGGTATCTTTTTACACCCTGGTCGAAGCAGCATAGCGAAGAGTACACAATGGCTAAACAATTATTAAAATCGGTAGTTGTGGGAACACACTCCGGATATATTATCCGGTGGACCTGTCCCGCGTGTTATGCAGAAAATGTAATCATCAACAGGACCGCCGGGGAGTTTTTCAAGGCATCCCGGGATTCCTCATGCCGGAATTGCAGGGAACGCTCAACCATATCAACACCCCGCTTTCATACGTAACCGGCCTCTCCCTCACCCCGCGTTCTTTTTTATCCACGCAACATAGTGGTCCATCCAGTTCTGCAGGTAAGCCCTGCTCCCGGCCCCGATGTTTCCTTCGCCGTCAAACATACCCTCCCGCATCTGGAGATAGGCCTCGGGCTGGCGGAGCACGGCGACATCCAGGTAGGAGAGAACGTTTCTCAAGTGCTGCTGGGCCATGGCCGTACCGATGGCACCGGTGGAGACGCCGATGATTCCTGCCGGTTTTCCCGCCCATACGCCCTGACCGGGCGGTCGGGAACCGTGGTCGAGCGCGTTCTTGAGTACACCCGGGATCGAACGGTTGTATTCCGGGGATACGAACAGGAGGCCATTGGCTGCCCTGATCTCGCTTTTCATCCGTACTACCGCCGGGGCCGGGTGCTCATCGTCGTCCTGGTTATACAGTGGCAGGTCGCCGATCTCTACACGGCGGAAGGAAAATTCCGGCGGCGCAAGCTTCGCGATGGCATCGGCAAGTTTCCGGTTGAGGGAATCCTTCCTGAGGCTTCCGATGATAACGGCAATCTGGTACTGGCTCATACATCTTACCTTCGGTGGGGTACGGTATCTGTATTTCCCTGCCCCTTCAAAAAGGCATCCGCCCATCCGGCATCGCCCGGCTTTTGAGAGAAATTTCCTGTTGCGATTCCTCCCCCTCCTCGCTCATTGAGATCAGGAACCCTTACAGCATCCATGAGGGGGTAGCCTCCCTGTCAGGTCAACGTAGGGGAAGGGTACGACCATCCCCCCTTCCCAGCCTCCAATCCGGGCCCAATCCAGCCTCCGATTGGTGTCTGACAATACCAAAAGGAGCCCATATCGGGCTCCGATTTAAAATAACCCCAAACCAGCCGTATTTTTTGAAACAGACAAAATATAGCGATCTCATAGAAGCGTTTTAAGGCCGGTTTTGGGGCCCGGATGTGTTTTCTGCTGATGGCGAAAAAAGAGGCCGCCGGAGGGCTTCCACGGGGCTCTAAAGGGTATTATATGGGGTTCAATTTTGGCTTATTTTGGCAAACTGATGGATATATGGCCTCTGAATTTCGGAGGGGACAATCGGACGTGCCGCAGACATTGCAATGAACGGATTAACCGCACACAATATTTATCCCAAGCCTCCCGACACAATCCTATGAAACCTATGAAACTCATCGCGTTCAACGGGAGCCCGAGAAAAAAGTGGAACACCGCGACACTTCTTGAACATGCGCTCAAAGGCGCCAAAGACAACGGCGCAAAGACCGAACTCATCCACCTCTACGACCTGGACTACAAGGGCTGCACCAGCTGCTTTGCCTGCAAGCTGATCAGGGGAAAGAGCTACGGGCACTGCGCTATAAAAGACGATCTCCTGCCGGTCTTTGAGAAAGTCGAGGCGGCGGATGCGATCCTTATTGGTTCGCCCATCTACTATGCGATCACGACCGGCGAGACCCGGTGCTTCCTCGAACGGCTGATGTTTCAGTACTCTGTCTACGACCAGAATCACTCCACGCTCTTTAAGAGAAAGATCCGGACCGGTTTCATCTACACGGCCGGGGCAAAGGAGGAGATGGTAAAGGAGATGGGCTTTGACCGGAATGCGCAAGCGACCGAGATGGCGATGGCCCGGATCTTCGGGTCCTGCGAGTCGATATTTGTCACCGATACGCTCCAGTTCGATGATTATTCGAAGTATGTCTCCACGCTCTTTGACCCGGCAGAGAAGAAGAGGCACCGTGACGAGCAGTTCCCAAAGGACTGCAAAAAGGCATATGAGTTCGGCGTACGGCTGGTCCGGAAGGGAATGTGAGTTTTTCCGGTAATTGATCCACCCGGGGGCGGCGGCACTTCCCGCTCGTGGGGGTATGGGGGCATCAGCTCCCATCCTCTGGATCGGCCAAAACCAGAGGTATGTTGCCCGGCCCCGGCAGCTGGAAATTTTAAAATGTTCAACAACTGGTCCGGACTTTTTTTCAAATAATCCGTAGTTTTAATTTTAGAAAAAAGAAAATTTATGAATAGATTATTTCATTTTTGATTTTTACCAATTAAAGAAAATTGATGTAATTTCATTGTTTTTCCTTTTATTCCTATTAAAAGAACAACATAAAATCCAAAATTTTAGGTTTTTCGGTCTATCA